>MHAC01000001.1:0-613 GCA_001804565.1 Ignavibacteria bacterium GWF2_33_9
AAATCTGTAGGTTGATCACCAATAAAATGTCTGTAATCTTCAGGATCATGCCCTCCATACCAAGCTAGAAATCCTTTCCCGAAATTTGTAAGCAAATACTTCACTTCATCTGAATTTTCTTTCATACCCAGAATTATCACATTCTTTTTTATGAATTCTTTATAAAATCCCGTAGTCTGCCCTAAAAAGCTGTGAATAATATTTTCATGAGCTTGAGTTAGCATTGAAGGGACAGGGTCAAATTTAGCTGAGAAATCAAATAAAGTAAAGTAATCGCCTTCCGGATTTACTTTATCAGGAGTAATTTTTATGTCAATAGTTGAATGTTCGTATTCATAAGGATCTAAACTCACCTGGAAATTTTCGAAAACCAAAGTTTGTGTAAAATCCAATTTATTATTAGCTGCAGGATCAGCAAGATCGCCGTCGAATGGAGTAGGGCAAATGTCAATATTCTGTGCTGCCAGAGCAATATCCCAAGTATCTGTCGCACTGCACATTCCAAACATATACCCTCCACCAGCAATAAATTCACGCATTTTGAGAACAACATCCTTTTTCATAAGAGATACTTTGCTGTAACCCAATTTAGCAGCCATATTTTCATTGATAT
>MHAC01000001.1:633-3555 GCA_001804565.1 Ignavibacteria bacterium GWF2_33_9
GGATAATTTTGATAATTTGCCCAGAATTTACCGTATTGTCCAGTGAAGTCTTCATGGTGGACATGCAGCCAGTCAATTTCTTTTAACTTACCATCCAACACTTCTTCATCCCACATGGTTTCATATTTAATTTCTGCGTATTCCAGCACCATTCTTACAGCATCATCCCAAGGTTGAACACCAGGTGTTACATATACACCTATTTTAGGAGCTTTTTCTAAAACAACAACATCTTCATTAACTTCATCTGAAGTAACTTCAGCAGTAATGTCACCTGCTTTTGAATCAGAAATCACTTCGAATGAAACTCCCCTAATCCTCGCTTCCAAAATTAAATCATCATAATAATCCATCATAAAAGAACCCGAACGATAATTCAGCAGCCAATCAACTTTTTGATGTTTTTCTAAATTCCAATATACCAATCCATATGCTTTTAAATGATCATTCTGAGTTAAATCCATTGGCACAAGTATCTTTTCAGCTTTTATTATACTAATTCCAAATAATATTAATGTTAGTGTTAATATAAATAATCTATATTTTTTTATCATATTTGTATTTTATTGAAAATCATTTTGCAAAATTAACGAATTAATAGATTATTAATTTATGTCAACACTAGCTTTAATAATTGAATACGATGGTACAAATTACTCCGGTTGGCAGATACAGCCAAATTCCCTTACAATACAAGAGGTACTTCAAACAACCTTGACTGAACTATTTCAAGAAAATATTACACTAATCGCTTCAGGTAGAACTGATGCCGGTGTTCATGCATCAGGTCAAGTAGCCACTACAAAAGTTATGAGAGATGTAATTCCTAAGGAAAAGTTAATGATTGCAATAAATTCAAGATTACCTTCCTATATTCAAATCAAAAAAGCAGTTTATACAGACAAGGATTTTCACGCTCGTTTTGATGCAGTTAGCAGAAAGTATATTTATAAACTGGCAAGCTCAGTAAGTGTTTTCAAAAAAAGATTTGTTTCTGAAATAAAATATCCGTTTAATCCTGATAAACTAGATGAAATTGCAAATATATTCCTTGGAACACATGATTTCACCACATTTTCAAAGATAAATCCTGATATTAAAAATAATATTTGCATCGTAAGCGAAAGCAGATGGGAACACAAGAGATCGGGAATCCACGTTTTTCATCTGAAAGCAAATCATTTTTTATATGGAATGGTCAGATCCTTGGTCGGTGCTTCAATTGATTTTGCAAGAGGAAAAAGGACATTTGATGACATAACTAAAGCACTGGCAGCCAAAAACAGATCTCTTGCTTCACCATTTGCTGCACCAACAGGATTATACCTTGAAGAAGTAAGTTATGCAGAAGAAATCAACCAAATTCTTAAAATAGTGTAATATTTGGCACAATAATTGATATAAACAAATCAAATTCGTTCATAAAAATTGATAATTTTTAATATTTTTTTGCTTAAAACACAAAAAATAGTTTGCCATTACAAAAATTATTTGTAATTTTGTATTCCTTTTAAGCGGGAATAGCTCAGTTGGTAGAGCACAACCTTGCCAAGGTTGGGGTCGCGAGTTCGAGTCTCGTTTCCCGCTCGACGACGAGAGTCGCTCTTCTTCTTTATGCTGCATGCCTTGCCGTCCAATCCCCCCGATGGCGAGGCTTTTTTTTTATATATTCCCGATTTTCCCGTTTTTTTTTATAATTTTGAGTAGTTTAATTTGTAAGGAGTGAAATATGTGGTTTAATCCTGATATTGGTTTTATCTTTTTACTTATTGGTATGCTTGGTATTCTTTTTGAAGTAACCACTCCTGGAGCTTCATTCCCAGGTATTTTTGGAACAATCTCAATTCTTTTTGCGATTTACATTTTCAGCTTTTATGAAATTAATTATTTTGGAGTTAGTTTACTTGCTGTATCTTTAATCTTATTTATTTTTGAGATTAAAATCTTCAGTTATGGAGTATTAACTTTATTAGGAGCTCTGACATTTGGTTTCGGAGCATTTTATTTAATTGATAAAAACAGTGGAGTTGGTGTGTCAATGTCTTTAATTATTATAGCCAGTATTTGTGTTGTAGTGCTTTCTATTCTTCTAGTGTATTTAGGTTTAAATGCTCAGAAAAACCGTAAATCTTCTGGCAGCGATGCTCTAATTGGTGCTGAAGCGAAAGTTACTAAGAAAATTACAAAAAATGAATTTGGTGAAATTATTATTCTCGGTGAACGCTGGAGAGCCACCAGTAATTCCGATATTGATGTTAATGAAAAAGTTATTATCGAAAAAGTAACCGGTTTAACTCTGTTTGTTAAGAAGGTTGACTAATTTTCTTTGTTTTGATTCTTCAAGTTGTCGAAATATTGTTTAATCAAGTTTTGATAATCACTTGAATAATTCTTAGATGACTGTTTTAGTAATTGCTCAATAATTGCCTTCTGACCTTCTTGTTTTGAGAAATCAATATCTTCTGGATTACCTCCAAAGATGTTTTTACCTGTTTTTGCTTCTCTTTGCTTTTCTAGTTCTTTTTCATTTTGTGAATCATAAAGTTCCAGTAATTTAGAAAGTATATTCTCTTGTCTTTGAAAACTTTCCTTGCGCACACCATTGATCTTCACATCTGAAACTATTTCTTGCATTTCCTTTGCAATTTTGTCTAAGTCATTCTTTAGTTTTTTACCTTCTGGTGTATTGGAAAATTGTTTTGATTCTTCCTGAAGTTCTTGTAGTGTCTTTTGAGCTTGATTCTGATTATCCATTATTCTTTGATAATTTGAACGCTGATCCTGCGACATTCCACCCCCAGATGTATTTTGACCGCTTCCACTCATCATTTGCTGCATCATTTGATTAATTGCTTGCTGTTGTGCAGCTAATTGCTGTAATTTCTCACCCATTGCACTCATTGATTGACCCGCTCCACCAGG
>MHAC01000001.1:3599-24918 GCA_001804565.1 Ignavibacteria bacterium GWF2_33_9
TTTGCTGCATTTGTCCTATCGCATTATTCATTGAACCTAAAGCTTGAGATTGACCTTCAGCCATATTCTTCATATCTCTATCGTTAAAACTCTCTAATGCACTATTCATTTGCTGTAGGGCGTTAGTAATCTCATTACCCATTTGCGGTGTAACTCCAAATGACTTTTCACCTAATTCGGACAATCTTTCCGCAACTTTCATTAAACCTTCAAATTGATTCATTTGCTCTCGAGCTACTGCAGGTAGTTGAGTTGAATTATTGTCCAAAGATGATGTTTTATCCAAGAGTCTTTCTTGTTGCTTTGAAAGTTTCAGCATATCTGAAATTGATTTTTCCATTTGCCTTATTGCTTCTTTGGAACCTCTTTGGTCCATTTCTTCTTTTAATTTTTGCATCTTTTGTTTAAAGTTTGCAAGATTATTTTTAGCTTTTTGCATGTTCGAAGAAGCACTTTTCATATCATTTTTATCCAAATCTGAATTTGCATTTTGCATTTCCTGTTGAGTTTCGTCTTTATTAAGGGCTCTTTGTGCATCCTGAAATTCTGATAAAGGCATTTGGTCATCTTTCAATTGCTCCATTAATTTCTTCACATCTTTCAGTTCATCTTCAACACTATTTAAATTATCTTTTAGTTCATTTTGTTTTTTCTTAACTGCATCCTTTTCTTCTTTACTTAATGATTTTGCATCTTTAGTCTGTTTTTCTAAATTTTCCTGCTCATCTTGCATCTTTTCGGCTCTTCTGTTCAATGCATCAATTTTTTGTTCAAGTTGCAGTCTCTTAAGGATATTCATTGTTCGTTCAATGCTTTGTTTAAATTGCTCCTCATTGAATTGGAAATTTTTCAAAGCTTTTTCCATTTCTTCTTTGGACATTTTCCTTGCTGCTTCTTCAATTTTTTGTTGCATTTTTCTTAATTCAGGAGATTCAACTTCTTGCATCAATTTTTGCAATTCTTGATATTTTTGCAAAGTTTCATCAGAAAGCAGATTATTTTGTTTCAATTGATCAGTATTTTTGGATATTTGCTCTTGAATATCCTGCATTTTCTGCTTTAATTCATTTTGTTGCTTAATAATATCTTTTGCTTTTTTCTGTTCATCCCAAGTCAGATCTGAACGATATTTATCTTTCTTTAAATCTCTTTGCAATTGTTCAATATCTTTTTGTAATTCCTGAACTTCTTTGAGTGTCTTTTCAATAGATTTTTCGACAATTTGCTGGACATTGTCACTTTCAGACAATATTTCATCAATTGTCGGCATCTTTATTGTAAGTATATTTGTCTTAGATTTTTTCGGTCCGGAAATGTAATCATTGTCTGCAACTTCAAGGTAAAATTCATAAATATCATTTGGAACAATATCTAAATTCTGCAAATTCCATATATAAGGTATTTCTAATTTAGTGCCTGTCAGATTTATAGAAATTTTGAAACTACGAAATTCCTCTTCAGGTTGTGCATATTTAGAATATGTCATTTTGTAATATAATCTCAATTCTGAAAAGCCGAAATCATCCGATATCTTGATGTCCATCGGCAGAATTGCATTCTCACCTATTTTCACATCTCCCGGAGGATTTATCAAGGATATACTGGGATATTCATCATCAAGTGCAATAACTCCAAAGTTAACTGGTTGTTCATTCTCCTGATTATTTTTGTCAATAATCTTAAAGAAATATGTCCCGGTTCTTGTAATTTTCATTACACCTTTTGCTTTAGTATCATAGACTCTCATAGGAATAAATGATGTGTCAGATTTAGATATTGAATCGTTTGAAGAATTTGTAACAAAGCAAAGTTTTGCTTCTCGCAGTTTTGTATTTGCAGCTAGTGTAAAATTGGCGGAAGAGCCTCTTAATGCTGCAATATCTCCATTTTGTTCAGATAATTGTCTTGGTTCAATTTTTGTTAATTTCGGATAAACTACTTCACCCGATATTGATTTTATGTATGGTTTCTCGTAAACATTTAAATTTCCTCTCTTACTCATTATTTTTGTGTGCAGCCATTCTGCTTCTGCGTAAAATTCAACTGAATTTTTTATTTTAGTTAAGGTAAACTGATATACATTTCCGGAGTCTAGTCTTAAAGTAAAACCATCGAATTCTTCACTTCCTTTTTCTTTAATCTGCAATTGAATTGATTCAGGTGGAGTACCTTTTGCAATTACTTTTATTTGTACATCTGTATTTTTGAGTACACTTTCCCGAATTGGAGAAACTTCTAAACTAAATGGTGGAGGTGGTATAAATGATAGGCTCCAATTATTGATTCTATAAAGTGCGCTTCCCAATTCAGTTTTGAAAAGGGTGAAAGAAGAAACAAAAATTACAGATGAAAGAAGAAAATATAAAAAAACGAAAAGTAATTTTTTCTTATTTATTACAACATTGAAATTCTTATTTTTTGCTAGTTCGAAAACCTGATTTGATGAAGCAATTGTCAAACTTCTTGATGTTCCGGTTACTAATTCCAATTTACTCATCATTTGAATAGAATTAGATAATTTGTCTTTTATTTCTATATAATGGGTTCCAATTCTCAAGGCTAATTTATCCAGTTTATACTGATGTCTCAATCCAAGAATTTTAAGCAAGGGACTTAAAGAAAATGCACCAAATGGAACAATTAATGCTAACCAAAATAGGAAATAGAAAAATAATCGTGCTTCTGATGGGAAATTGCCTAAGTATTCAATAAAAGATGTGATAAGAATAATAGCTTCCAATACTATTAAAGATGTAATTACACCCCAAATAATATCTGTCAAATAAATCAAATTTCTCGTATTTTTGAGTTTATTGACAATCTGAGTATATAAATTCTTATTTCCCATAAATTAATGTTCCAATGCCCAAACAACAATGTTAGTACCAAATTTTAGTGCTTCCTCTCTTTTTTCCTGAGGATTATTATGCACGTCCGGATCTGCCCAACCATCACTTGGATTTGATTCATATGTGTAAAATACACATAATCTCTGATTATAAAATAAACCAAAACATTGTGGTGGTTTATTGTCATGTCCATGAGTTTTATGAATACCATTAGGAAACTTGAAATGACTATTAAAAATACCATAACTCAGAGGAATTTCAACAAATTCCTGTTCAGGAAAAACTTTTTTCATTTCCTTCCTAATAAATTTATCCAAACCATAATCATCATCAATATATAAAAATCCTCCGTTTTCCAAGAAAGCTCGCAAATTTTTCACTTCTTTATCAGAAAAATTAATATTTCCATGTCCTGTTAAAAATATGAAAGAATAATTGAACAAATCAGTTTTAGATAAATCTACATAGGTAAAGACCGGATTGGTCTTAATATTTGTGTGTTCGGCAATATATTTCAATAAATTTACTTCGCAACTCGGATCATTATACCAATCACCTCCACCGGAATATTTTACACGTGGTATACAAAATCCGCTCTGAGATTGATTGAACAATTGAGTTGGAGAAGCAAAGATAACCATAAACATAATTAGCAATAATTTGCTCAAAATGCTTTTCTTATTATTCTTTCTTTGTAATCTATTTATATTGGTAACTTTCAATTAAAAATTAAATTTAAAAATATTCAATAACATTGATTTATAAAAATCTACCTGAGAATCCTGATAAATATTTTGTACTTCATATTTATGTGGAATTTCTTTTCGCTTAAGTATTTCAGCTAGCTTTGTCGATTGGCCAATCATATCCCAATTCCCATCCTGTGCAATTAAATGTAAATGATGCTGTGATTTTAAAAACGATAACCAGTAATCATCTGTTAAATTAGGCAAATAGTGTACAGGCGAATTGAAATAGCAATTTTCATCATAATATGCGCCACTTAACCACTGGATGTCGTAAAATCCGTTCACACCTATAGAACCTAAAAAAATATCCGGTCTTCTCAAATATGAATTTACTGCATGAAACGCTCCGATTCCCACTCCTGAAGTAACAATAGGTACAGCAGCTCCATTATCATTATAAATGAACGGTACTAATTCACTTGTGAGAAATAAATTGAATTTATAATGATTATCCGATCTGACTTTCGGCTCAATTTCTTTATTGGACCAGCAACCTTTATTGAAAGATTCAAAAGATATGAATTTTATAAATCCTCTTTCGATTAATGGAGCAAGTTCCTGAATCAAGCCAATATTCTCATATTCAAGTGGATTATCATTATGTATAGGAAAAAGTAATACACTAATACCATAATGTCCGTAAACACAAACCTTAATGTCTTTTTCCAATATCTTACTTTTTATTGGATATACTTCTTTTCTCATTTCTTAATAAGCTAAATCTAATATGTTAAACATATCTTCTTTCTTCAAATTTTTTATTTTACCTACTCTTCCATAATTAAATGTAATTTCAATTATCCTGGAAAAATCACTCTTAGTAAATCCCAATTCTCTTAAAGTAATTGGAGCATTCCAAGAAGTAAATTTATCTTTCATTTTCTGAATTGCATCTTCCACTGAGTCGGCTTCCCATACATTTTTGGCCCATTTTCTGAATATCTCTGGTTTTACTTCCCAAACATATTTTATCCATGCAGGGAAAATTACTGCCAAACCTTCTCCATGAGCTATTTCCGGATTCATTACACTTAGTGAATGTTCAATTCCATGCACGGTCCATTCTCCTCCACCCATTGCTACACCGGAAATCCCATTCAAAGCTAACGTCGAACTCCACGTATAATTTGCTCTGGCATTGTAATTATTTTGATTAACCATTAATTTGTCAATTTCCTGGATAACTGTTCTTTGCAGTGATTCATTTATTCCGAAAGTTACTTCTGCATCTAATCCCATAAAATAATATTCCATTAAATGTGATAATGAATCAACTCCACCATTGGCAGTTTGTCTCCAAGGTAAGCTATTCTGAACTGAAGGATCCAAAATTGTAACTTTTGGATACACATGAGGAGAACCAAAAGACCATTTTTTCATTTCTTTGTCATTACTCAATACAGCAAAAGAATTCATTTCACTTCCAGTTGCAGAAAGAGTTAGCACTGTAAAAATTGGAAGAGCCTTCTCTATTTGAGCATTGCCTTCGAAAATGTCCCAGATGTTATCCACATAAATTCCGGCGGCAACTGATTTAGCTTCATCTATAACTGAACCTCCTCCTACAGCCAAAATTGCTTCAAGTTTATTTGCACTAATTAATTCACTTACTTTATTTGCATGTTCTAAAGATGGATTAGGTCTTACTCCCCAACTTTCCAACCATTCGATATTATTTTCTTTAAGTGAATTAGTAACCTGTTCGTAAACTCCATTTGTTTTAATTGAGCCACCACCAGCAAGAAGCAGTACTTTATTTATATTATTATTGCCGATTTCTTTTCCAATTTCCTTGATTCTTCCCTTGCCGAAAATCATCTTTGTAGGATTATGAAATGTAAAATTGTCCATATATGCTTTTTTATAGTATTAACGAAAAATATGTTGTTTTAGTAACTAATTTAAAAAAATATTCGTTA
The DNA here is from genome assembly GCA_001804565.1 of Ignavibacteria bacterium GWF2_33_9. Taxonomy (GTDB): domain Bacteria; phylum Bacteroidota; class Ignavibacteria; order Kapaibacteriales; family UBA2268; genus GWF2-33-9. The sequence continues at coordinate 9,117 of MHAC01000001.1, forward strand.
ATTGATTTTTAACATTAGGTCATAGTGAATAAGAAATACATATTTTTTTTAAGTTTTATTACAATCCTTCTCCCTTTTCTTCAGGAAAATTCTTATGCAATTAGTAGAAATTCAAATGATTTAGTAATCTTACAGCATATCGACAGTACTAGTCTCGTAGATACTAAAACATCTTCGGGTGAAAATCAAAAATATTATGATTACCAGGATTCATTATATAAAAAATTTTTGAGTTTGAATGTAACCTCAAGAACGCTTTTCAATTTTAATTTAAGTTTAACAGAAGATGCATGGAATAATATTTTAAATAATACTTCTGAATTACCCTATCAATCTGCATTGAGCAGTTTAAATGCTGTACCTTCTGTCGCTTTTATTCCAACAGGTGTAGAAATGATGAATTATCAGGCAAATTTGGATGCTGCCAGTTATATACCTTTTGTAAACAAGCCTAATTACGGTGTAAGAGTTCCTCTCAGAGATATTGGTGTCTTTCTTGGCTTAGTTGAAGACACAAGTCCTGAAATTGTTTATTCACTTGATGGCTCTAATGAAGTAGAAATTGTCATATATTCAATTCAAGCAAAAGTAATTGCTACTCTTTATAAAGCAATTCAAAGACCCGGTAAATTCAAAATAACTTGGAATTTCCGTGATGATAATGGCAGATTGATGCCTTCAGGAGATTATATTGCTGAAGTTCGTATTGGTAACTCCAAATTTATTAGAAAAAGAATTGTTATTCCATAGTATTCATTATGCTTATATCTTTAAATAATTTAAAAAATATTATTACAGAACAAAAACAACTTGGAAATAAGGTTGTGTTTACAAATGGTTGTTTCGATATTCTACATGCTGGTCATATACAATATTTGCAAAAAGCAAAACAACTAGGTGAGATTTTAGTTATTGGTCTAAATACAGACTCTTCAGTAAGCAGGCTCAAAGGACCTCACAGACCAATTAATAATCAGGATGATAGAGCAATTGTTCTTGCTGAATTAAAATCAGTTGATTTTGTGATATTTTTTGATGAAGACACTCCTTATAATCTCATATCCGAGATAAAACCTGACTTTTTGGTGAAAGGGGCTGATTACGAGGAAGAAAATGTTGTAGGTGCTGATATTGTAAAGCAAAATGGTGGAAAAGTTGTTTTAATCCCTTTTGTGGAAGGGAAATCGACTACTTCAATAATCAATAAAATGAATCAGTAATTAATAAATCTTTAAAACTTTCCCAATTGTAATTGTATTTTCATCTTTGATCTTATTCAACTTTTTCAATTGAGATATTGAAACACCAAATTTCCTGGAAATTGATGAGAGTGTATCCCCACTTCTTACAACATAAGTCTTGTGTCTGTTTTTGTCTTTTTTAACAGCAATTTGTTTGTCAGTTTTGTCAGAATAAATTTTCAGTTTTGTATTAACATATATTTTACTCCCATCAACTAAATTCGGGTTCCATTTCTTAATGTCATCAATTGAACATTCATAATCAGCAGCAATTTGTTCTAAATTTTCTCCATTTTTGACCTTATGAAGAATTAATCTATCCGGATTTTCTTCACTTTCAGTTTTTGCAATTGAATTTTCAATTTTTTCAGTTAATTTTGGTGCATTTATCGTTTCGCCGTTTGCTCCTATTGCTACAATTTCTTTCATAGGAATTTTAAGAGTCTTGCCCCTTCTTATTTTTTTTGTCCTTGAACTAATTTTATTAAATTCTTTCAATTCAGGAACTGTAATGTTATATTTATCTGCAATTGTTGTAAATGATTCACCTCGTTGTACTTTATGAGTTTTTGAGGTTATTTGTTCAATAAATTTCACATTAGGATCTGAAATGATTAATTTTTGTCCTATTTTAATTAATCCATCTTCATCCAAATTATTAATTCGCTTTAATTCTGCTAAATTTACACCATATTTTTGAGAAATGATGTAGAGATTTTCACCTTCTTTTACGGTATGTGTTATCTCTTTTATTTCTTCAACAGGTTTAATTTCAGAGGAATGACCACCATTATTGGCAATTAAGTCAGTAATATTAACATTAGGTTTTGTAGCAATTAATATACTATCATAACTTCTTTGAGAAAGTGGTAAAAGAATTTGTGAATCAAGCTTCAGTGTTTGATTTAATGATTCAAATTTATTCATTTCCAAAATCTCTTCTTTGGAAACATTGAATCTATCAGCAATAGAGCGAATTGATTCCCCTTTATCTATTTTATGCAGCACATATGGTTTCTTTTCTGAATAAGGAATTTTCTCAATATTAGCACTAAAAAGTTCATTTGTAGATTCTGGTATTTTCAGATAATAAGTAGATGCATCAATCGGAGTACAATTTCTAATAAGTTCTGGATTTAACTCTTTAATTTCTTCAAGTGGCACTTCAGCAGCTTTCGCAATAGATTCTAAGTTCAATGGTTCTTTTAGGACATAAACATCGTATTTATATTCCTTATGGAAATTCATTTCATCTGCTGAAAATCCATATTTCTCAGGATCCATTGCTACAACAGCACAAGCAAGGAAATTTGGGACATAATTCCTTGTTTCTCTAGGTAAGTATTGTTGAATTTCCCAAAAATCAGGATTGTCCTTCTTGGATTTCCTTAATGCACTTCTTACACAACCTATACCACAATTATAAGCAGCAAAAGCTAAATTCCAATCTCCAAACATTGCGTATAAATCTTTTAAATGTCTGATTGCAGCTCTAGAGGATTTTTCAGGATCACGTCTTTCATCAACCCAAATAGAATGGTTTTTATTAAGATTATACATTTCCCCTGTCGAATGTATAAATTGCCAAAGTCCAACAGCACTTGCGGAAGAAATTGCATTTGGATTCACTCCGCTTTCGTACATTGTCAGATAAATCAATTCCAGTGGAGCATTTTCGAAATTAGCAATTTTCTCCATCATTGGAAAATAGCGTGTTGACCTTTCTAAATAAACCTTGAAATATTTTTTTAATGTTTTGTTTGTTGTTAATTTTTCAATTGCTTTTTCAACCTGCTCATTCATTTCGATAGGTATAGTGAGTGTATCAGGAGGAGGGAAAAATCCTATGGTAGATTTTTTACCAGCAGTATTTTCTCCAGCACTTGCAACATGAGTATTTGTAAGAGGTGTAATTGTTTCTGTTTTTAGTGTTTCAATTTGATTGAAGAGCATTTTTCGAACTATAAAAATTGAAGAGTTTTCATCTAGATCATCTATTGTTGTAATGTAATTTTCATAATCTTCAATTATTGAATGTACTAAATCCAAAAATTCCTTTTCATTTTCAATACCCGGGTAACTCACATACGGATTTACAATATTAATAGCTGCCTCAAAACTTTTTGCAGCACGAACAGAATCTCTTTTTCGCAAATAAACTAATGCATCGTGATATTTTCCTCTAGCCATTTTAACAGAATTTACATAATCTTTGGAACGAAAGATATCATTGTTAATATTGTCATCTAATTCTGTAAATTCATCGGGAAATTTAATTTGTTGTGTTGTATCTGCGGGAGTAACTTGAGAGAGAATATTCTGAGGATTGATGATTAATAGCAATATTACTAAGTTCAGCAAATACAAGAATGAAGATTTATAGTTAATTTTTCGCATCATTTTCTGTTTTTTTCGTTATTTTGAATGTAAATTAAAAAAAATAAGTAAAATAGTCAATATTTTATAATTTTTTTTTTCAATTCAAATCAAAATTAATTTTAAAAAAAAGTTTTTCAACGCTTATACGTGAATAAACATTGAAAAATATATTTATTATTAAATGTTAAAATTATTTCAAATTATTGGACGCAAATTTATAAACTTTATTGCCGAAATTGGTGAAATAGGAATCTTTAGTGCAAGGGTTTTCCGCTATTTTCCAAGTGCTGTAAAAAACAGAAACTTGGTAATCAAGCAAATGGAATTGGTAGGTAATAAGTCTCTGCCATTGGTACTCTTGATAGGTATATTCACAGGAGTAATTTCTGCACTTGAGGCCACAAGTTTATTCGATAAATTTAATATGATGAGCATAGCAAAACCCTTTCTAGGTTCTTCAATTGCAACTGCAATTTTTACTGAATTAGCACCGGTTCTTACTGCAATAGTGATTGCAGGCAGAATTGGAGCCTCAATGGCTGCTGAAATCGGCACAATGAAAGTGACGGAACAAATTGATGCGCTTGAAATGATGAGCATTGATAAACATAGATTCCTTGCGATGCCGAGGACTATTGCAACAGGATTGATGTTACCGGTTTTAGTACTTTTTTCATATATAGTAGGGTTGATTGGTGCTTACTTTCTCACATTGTTTAAGTTCGACTTTTCTCTTTTTGCCTTTTTTGAATCTGTTCAAAGATTTTTCAAAATTGATGAAATTATAATTGGTTTACTTAAATCAAGTGTATTTGGAGGCGTAACGGCATTAATCGGTGTACATGTAGGATTGAAAACGATTGGAGGAGCTGAAGGTGTTGGGCAATCTACAGTTAGAGCATTCACTATATCGGCGGCTTCAATATTGATTATCGATGCAATTTTCGGTTATTTTTATTAATATTATTTAAAAATTTGAAATATGAAGATTGATTTTAATAAATATCCATATCCCAGAAAGATTAGACATCATGTTGGAACTAATTTATATTTTCCATTAAAAGAAATGACAGTCAAGCCAAGTTACTATCCGCCAATTTTGGATGATGAAGACATCACAATTTATTTTAATAACAAGAAAGCACCTGATATTTTAGATATTGGATGTGGCAAAGGCAAATTTCTTCTTGATTTATCTGAAAAATATCCCGATAAAAATATCATTGGTTTTGAAGTTCGAATGGCTCTGGTAGAATGGATTCAAAATATTTCAAAGTCAGAAAACTTTGGTAATGTTTGGGCTTTGTGGTACACTGTCGTTAATGGTTTGAATTTTCTTAAAGAAGACTCCATCGAAAAGGTATTTTATCTTTTCCCTGATCCCTGGCCTAAAAAACGCCAGCAAAACCGCAGACTATTTTCAGTGAATTTCCTCAAGGATTTACATAGAGTATTGAAAAATGACGGTAAACTTTTTCTTGCAACTGATTGTGATTATGTACACGAGCATCATTTGGCTGAATTACAAAAGTCCGAGTTATTTAAATACAAACAAGTTGAAAAAGAAGAATGGAATTTCCCTGTAACAAATAAGGAATCTTTTTGTATTCGGAAGGAAATACCTATTTTCAGATTAATTTGCGAGAAAAAGTAATTATTTCTTTGTGAAATGATATAGTGAAATACCAACACTAACAGCAACATTCAGAGATTCTGCACTACCAAAACCACTAATCAGGAAATCTCCTGTAATTTTTTTGGCCACTTCTTCAGAAATTCCTCGTGATTCATTACCGAATACCAAACCAAAATTTTTAGGAACTTTAATTTTTTCTAATTCATTTTCAGATTGAAGTGAAGCACCATAGATTTTAAATTTGGAGTATTCTTTTTTCAATAATGTTGGCAAATCATCTGTTTCGAAATAATTCATTCTGAAAATTGAGCCCATTGTTGAACGAACAACCTTTGGATTATAGATGTCAGCAGTTCCATTTGTTAAAATCACTTGTTTAATACCAAACCATTCAGCAGTACGTACTATTGTACCAACATTTCCTGGGTCGGAAACGCCATCTAATGCAATAAATGGAAGGGCAGGATCAAGAACCATTTGTTTTTTATGTACAACAGCAACAATGCTTTGAGGAGATTTTGCATCAGTCATCTGGTCGAAAACATGCTTTGGTGTATTATAAATAGGAATTGCCTTTTCTGAAAATTGTTCAAGTAAATTAACTATTTCAATAGAAGGCATATCTCTTATAACAACAACTTCAGGTATAAATGAGCTTGTAAGTAATTCCTTGCATAATTTTTCACCTTCAACAAGGAAAATGGAATTTTCATCTCTAAAGTTTTTGTGAGATAACGACTTAACATTCTTTCTTAATCTTTGTGTTAAAGGTATTGAATAGTACATTTATTTATTTCTTTTGATTTAAAATTTATTATTCAGAAATTCTAATTAATTAAATAATTTTCCAAATAACTTAAGAAATAAGACGTATAAACTTAAATTATGTTATTTTGTTGACGAAATACTAAAAATTACCAACTAGCTCCAATTTTGAATTTTACTTCCCAGTTTTTCTCATCAGGGTCTATAATTGTTGAATTCAAATTTGTAGAATAGGAAATTAACCAAATAAATTGATTAAATACTTTGGAGTCAACATCCATTGGAATTTCAATAACAATCTGATTATTTTTCGTAAAATCTGCAACATTTCCACCAAAAGACCAATTTAATGATCCAAAAAGTTTACCTTTTAATTGTATTTTTGATTTTTCAAAATCTTCGCTGTTTAATTCGACATCTGCACTTTCTATCACTCCAGTTTTCAGTAATAAGTCAGACATCGAGCGAGATGCAATTGATGAAATTCCTGCACTTCCCAACTTATTTACAACTGTTGGATCAAGTATATCGGCTCTACCCGGTAAGGTCCCAAATAAAAGCAAATAAAGAGCATTTTCTTCAATTTTCTTTTGTTCACCTTGAGGAGCCATATTATTCAAAGTATAATCAAATCTGACTTTCAAATTTGAAGGATTTCCTGTTATATAAATATAAACTGAGTATTTAATCGGATTGGTCTCTTCATCCATTTTACCCTCATATTGAGCAACAAGATTCAAATTAGGTTCATTTAATTTTCCTGTGCTGAATGCAATTGTACCTGTTGCTTTCATCTTCTTATAGGAATTTAATGTTGAGCCTTGCTTGATAATAAGTTCTCCGAAAAGTTCTCCCTGAGGATTCTTGTCGTCCATCACATATCGCATCGGGATAGTTGGGTCGCTTGTTCCAAGAATTGCTACAATTTCTCCAATAGCACCCAAATCAATTTTTAACTGAACTGATTTTGGTATATATACATTCATTTTTATGTCAGGTACGAATGAAGTTTTGTTAGTCTTTGGTTGTTCAGTTATTGTATCTGAAGAATCAGTTGCAGTCAGTATTGTATAAACACGACTGTCACCTTTAATTTCATAATTGAAATTTGTTTTTGTAATAGAATTTGAACCACCCATTCCGGCAATATTTAAACTAGATGGATTTACTTGTAATTCACCCAGTATGTTAACATTATCTGGAGTTCCATTCACCTGAATACCACCTTCACGAGTCGAAACACTTAATTTGCCGTAAATTTGTGGATTAACTAATTTGGAAACTTCATCAAGCAGAAGAAAATCTTTTGCTTGAATACCAAAATCAAAATATCCAAGTTCATTCTCATTAAAATCTACATTTCCCTTAATACTTGCATATGTCTTGGATCCAAAATTTATAATATGCAATGTATCAACAAAAATGCTCTGATTATCAAGACTAATTTTTGCATCTGTATTATATTTCAGATAATTATTCATCGACCTAAAGGTAAAATTATTTATCTCAATATTACCTTTCAAAGAATAATCTTTTTCATTAGTGCCTGATAAATCAATATTTGCACTTGCAAATCCTCCAATATTTTTGATAAATGGTTGCCAAGGTTCAATGATTTTTAAATTAAGAGAATCCATTGCAATATTAGCAAGATAGCCTTTTCCCATTTTTGCAAAATTTTGATTTAATGATAAATCAACAGGTAACTTAATTAACTCAAGTTCGAGTGGCGGCAGTTCTCCATAGTTTTCATTTAAAAGTGAAATATTACCTGAAATATTTTTGTTGTTATAGCCTAAATCTGATATCAATGAACCAATTTGCTGATTTTGCATTAAAATTTTATCAACATTTAATTTAAATTTGAATACCGGATTCTCATAATCTCCTTCGATTTCCAGCTTAGCTTCATTTAAGTGAAAATCTACATCATTAAACATTGTCCTTAAGTTTTCAGGCATTAAATTCAAAAAATTCTTTAATTTAATATTTTGAATATCTAAAGTAACATCATGAAAAGAATTTGTATCTGCTATCCCTATTATACTTATCTTTTCGTCATTCATCCCGAAAAAATTCAGTTTATCAATTTTAAACATTGTACTTGATATTTCAATCTTCCCTATTTCAGCATTTCTGATTAAAAATTTATCGATAAAGCTTAAATTTAATTTATCCAAATTAATGGAAATGAAATCTCTGTTAATCTGTCCGTTTAAACCAATACTTGCCTTTGCCAAGGTATCGTAATCTACACTCAAATCTATAATAAAATTACTGTCAGCAATGAATATGTCAGATACAGGTTTATTTAAAGAAATATTATTGAATTGAATACTTTCTAAATCATCGAGAGAGATATTCAAGTATGACAAGTTCATTAAACTATCCTGTTTTTTCAAACTCAAAATACCACTGAAATTGAATTTGTCAAATTGAATTTTATTTTCACTGGCATTAATCAAGGTATTTCCTATTTCAAAACTAGTGAAGTCTGCAATAAAATTAGTGCTGTCAGAATAAATAGAACTATTTGTATAAATTGAAGTTAGAATTGAAAAATTGGGAACAACTAAATTAAGAAGATGGAAATTAGAAAATTTTAAATCAATCTTTGCATCTGCAGTCGGAAATTGTGAACTTGTTGACAAAAATTGAAGTTTCTTTTCTTTTTCTGTATCAAATTCTTTCTTTATAAACTGTTCATACCTGGATTCAAAGAATACTGAGGCATATTCAATCCAGTTATTTAATGATGTCATAAATTCTGAAGGTTTGTATTTTCCTGTGAAATCAATATAATCCTCACCTAATTTCAGAAGAATTTTGTTATTTTTATCATCAGTTGTATTTACTTCAACATTAACATTCAACGGCATTAAACCAAAGTCTTTGAAAATTGCATTTTCAATCTTTGCATTAAAATTCAAGTTCATAGAATCGATGTTTGATCCATCACCCTTGAGACTTATTTCAGAAGTAACTCTTCTTGGAAAATCTTCATTTTCAAGTAATCTCGCTAAATTTATCCCTTGCAAATTGCAGAATATATTATATTTCGGATGTTTAAAATCATAAATATTCAATTCACCATTAATACTAAGAAGTGATTTGCTGTTGGCAAATTCTGCGTTAATATTATTACTTGGGAATTCAAAATCAACATTCAGGATATCTACAATTCCTTTATCCATATTTACGTTAGCTGATAATTTCTCGATATTTCTTCCTGCAAAACTTGAGGAAATTATATCTAAATTAGTTTTCACTATCATGTTTTTGGGATTAACCCCAATTCCTTCAATTGACAAATTTCCAAATAAACTTGAGCTAAGTTGAGTATTTTGTAAAATTGGGGCAAAATCTAAACTATCAAACTTGATATCAGCTTTATATTTTATACTAGGACTATAATTAAAAAATACTTTTCCCTTTAGTGCACCAATGTCACTATATATATCGAGATCAGTATTAACTTTGTGAATATCTCCAATTGCTTGCAAAGCAATAATATTAGCCTTATTAAAATTCGGAATACTCTCTAAATCAATATCCAACAGAGATTTTATATCATCTTCATAAATCTCGGTATCAACAAACGAAAATTTATAAACAATATCCTCTGTATTGAAATTAAGTAAAGAACCTGTTGAATTCAATTGAGAATTAAGCATATTCAATTTCAATTCATCGAAAAACAAATTCTTTGTGCTGCCGGTGGCATTTAACTTCAAATCAGCCAGGATACTATCATTAAAGGGTACCCATATGAATTTTTTAAGAGTGGAAGTGTTAAATTTAATTATTTCTGCATTTAAGATAAATCTAGCTGAATCAAAATTATTATATTTTTCTTTAGATAAAGGGCTATAATTCAATATTTTGGTATTAATTGTTATTTCGTTATCACCGGTTTTTACGAAAAAATTATTCAGTTGTACTTTTGTGGAATCCAAAGAAGCCTCAAATGTCATAGAATCTACTTCGAAATTTGTATTTTCTTCGTAAAAAGATAATTTATTGATTTTTGTCAAGTATTCATTGTTGTCGACATCAATATTCAAATTCAAATTAATATTCAAATTCTGCAGATTTAAGTTAAGAGGATTAAAAGGCAAATCAGATTTGTAAGTAGAATCGCAAAGGACAAATATTCCATTTTTAATATCCAGCACTTGAATTTTTATTATCGGAGTGCTCCCCTTTTCAGTGCTTGGTTTACTTGGAGGTGAAATTTTTTCGAAATTCCATTTTTCATCAATTTGACTTCTAAGAAGTTTTATTTTCGGGGATTTTATCTGTAAATAACGAATTATCACTTTATTATTTAGAAATCCTGAAATAGATACTTTCACCTTTAATTCATTAATTGCAGCCAAGGTATCATTAGCAGTAATTAACCGGAAATCCTTCATCCAGACAGTATTATGAGAAACAAATTTCAAATCACCAATTTCAATTTTCGCAATAAGAGATTTGTTTATCAAATTTACTACTGTGTTTATAACTGGTTTACGAATGAATTCAAAAGTATTAATTGAGATTAAAGTTATTGTTATAAAAAATAAAAAAGCAAAAAGCCCGAGACTAATCCATTTTAAAAAGATTAAAATCCAGGACTTTTTTTTCTTCTTGTTTTCAATATTGTCGGTTTCTTCTGTCAAATTAAGATTATTTTACCATTGGAATAATGGGAATTTACTAGTAAATTCCTTTACATCATTCCTGATTTCTGTCAATTTATCAGGATTTTTGAAATTTGTAATTATAACGTTAATAAATTCCGCAACTGTTTTCATATCGTTCTCTTTAAGTCCACGGGTTGTCATTGCAGGAGTTCCCACACGAATCCCGGAAGTTATCAATGGCGGCTTATCATCATTTGGAACTGCATTTTTGTTTACAGTAATTCCAGCTTCATCCAATGAATTTTCTGCTTCTTTCCCTGAGATTCCTTTATTTCTTAAATCAATAAGCATTAAGTGATTATCAGTACCACCGCTAACCAATTGATAATCCATCTCAGTCAAGGCACTAGCCAATGCTTTCGCATTTTTCATTACTTGAACAATATATTTTTCGAAATCATAAGTAAGAGCTTCACCAAAGGCAACAGCTTTTGCAGCGATTACATGCATTAATGGTCCACCCTGAATACCAGGCATTATAACTGAATCTATAACTTCGCTCATATTTTTAACTCTTCCACTCTTTGGCATAATAATACCGAAAGGATTTTCTTTATCTTCACCCATCATAATGATGCCGCCTCGTGGTCCACGCAATGTTTTGTGAGTCGTACTTGCAACAACATCACAATAAGGAATTGGGCTAGATAATTTACCTTTAGCAATCAAACCCGCAGGATGAGCAATATCTGCAAAAAGAAAAGCACCAACTGAATCAGCAATTTCTCTGAACTTTTTAAAATCAATATCACGTGGATAAGCTGATGCACCAACAGTAATCATTTTTGGTTTATGTTGCTTTGCTAATTCAGCTGCTTTATCATAGTCAATATATCCAGTCTGAGGATTCAATTCGTATGGAATAAAATTATATAGTCTTCCTGAAAAATTAACCGGAGAGCCGTGAGTTAAGTGACCTCCATGCGCCAAACTTAATCCCATTACTGTATCGCCCGGTTTTAGGAATGTCATATATACTCCCATATTGGCACTACTGCCACTATGAGGCTGAACATTAGCATAAACAGCACCAAAGAGTTTTTTGAGCCTGTCCCTTGCTATATTTTCAGCTATATCTACATATTCACATCCACCATAATATCTCTTTCCTGGATATCCTTCTGCATATTTATTAGTGAGGACTGAACCCTGAGCTTCCATTACAGATTGAGATACAAAATTTTCGCTTGCAATCAATTCAATTTTCTCATGCTGTCTTCCGTTTTCGAGCATTAATGCTTCGAATACTTCATTATCACTTTGTTTTAACTTATCATACATAATATTTTCCTTTAATTTCTTTAAAGTTTATTTACTAAAATTACAAAGTACAAAATTAACAATTTAGACGATTTTAATATCTGTTATATATTTTAATTAAAAATTACTATTAAAAACATACCAAAATTATGCCATAAAATTCATAAATATGTATTTCGTTTCTTTATATTAAAAAGTATTACTTTGGTATATTTTTTGTAAGAATTTATACTTAATTTTTAAGTTAATGGTAATTTTGTACAGAGGTTAAAATGAAATTTAAATATATTACTATAAAATTCCTATTCTATTCACTTGTATTTTTAATAAGTACTGAATTTTCCTTTTCACAAAGTGGAATAATACTAAAGGATTATGATATAAATTCTTATCCAAAAGTTAAATCAGAGATTTATATATTTGACAAGACTCAACTATCACCTGTTCAAAGTTACCAAACAAGCAATTTAGCTGTTTTCGATAATGGAATAGTTCCACTTAATGTGAATTTAGTAAATCAAGGTCAGACACCTAAAGAGAATTTATCTGTTAATTTAATCCTTGACCTTGGATTAGACCAATTTGAACCGGCGTCAAAATCTCGGTTTGAAATTGGAAAAGACTTATGCAAAGAATTAATTACAATAATTGATTCTACAAAATGCGAAACAGCACTTACTTCGTTTGACCAGATAAATTACTTAAGTCAGAATTTTACAAGAATTAAATCAAAACTAATTAATTCTTTAAATTTACTTTTTCCATCAAATTCTTCAAATCTTGATGAAGCCTTTTTGAATAAGCCTGCAGGTTCATTGGAAATACATAAACTTGCTCAATTTGATAATAACACAATTCTTATTACAGATGGTGCCGGACTTGTCGCTAAGTCTAAAATCATCAATGATTTAATAGCAAGTAATATTAAAGTATTAATTGTTCTAATTGACAAGCCTATAGGATTGGATTTAAAAGAGTTATCTACTCTTACAGGAGGTTTTTATATTGACAAAGTTGATGAAAACTCTGACATAAAGTTAATTGCCAAGTATTTATACAGTTTGATGTTGGATTTTAAACCTTCAATTGTAGAATATGAAAATGATTTCTCTTGTAATGATTTTCACGATGTTGAAATCAATATTCCCGGTAAAGGGTACCAAACAAAATTTACTTTCAATGTCGAATCATTTGAAAAACCAATTTTAGTTGCTAATCCTAAAGCACTTGCATTTAGTTCTGTTGTTCCTGGTACAACTAAAGATTTAGATCTTACGTTAACTGCAGCCAATTCTGATATTATAGTTTCTAAGTTTTCCATTCCGGACCCAAGGTTCACAATAATTACAGGAGACATATCCAATGAGCTTATTATCCCAGCAAATACTTCACATAAGTTAACAATACGATTTACACCGTCTGATTCAGCTATTACATTTACAACTTTAGACATTGTATCAACCGCATGTATGGGCAATGAAGTTTATATTACAGGTGGTTTCCCAAATACTCCCCCTGTGGATAGGACTATTAAGCTGCTTACTCCAACTTGCAACCAAACACTAATTCCTGGTGATACTGTGTCAATTATCTGGACAGGTTTGCTTCCTCAGGACGTAATACAATTAGAATATTCCACTAATAACGGTAAAACTTGGGATACACTTGCAAGAAATATTACTAATCTATCGTATTTATGGACTGTTCCTAATCAAATTTCTAATACTTGTTTAATCAGAGCAATACAGCTATGGCCAAATAATGTTGGCAGAACTTTGGATTTAAATCATCAAGCTGAAGTAAATTCCGCATTTTTCAATAATGATGGTAGTTTAGTCCTTACAGCAAGTTCTGACAATTCAGCAGGTATTTGGAATGGTAATTCCGGACAAATTCTGCATTGGTTACAAGGTCATAAAGACGAAGTGATCTATGCTGTTTTCAATCCCGAAGGAAATCATGCAGCTTCTGTTGGATTAGACAGTAACCTGATTATTTGGGATGTTTCTTCCGGAAATGAAATTAAAAGACAAAAGATTCCTTATGCTCCTAGTTCGGTTAATTACTCCCCTGATGGTTCAAAGTTAATTGTTGCTACTGCATCAAGTTATGCTTATATGTACGATACTACTTCATTGGAAAACATCTCGACTATTCCTGCTTATACAAAATTTACTTCGGATCAAAACCGCTGTTGGTATGCTGAATTTAGTCCTGATGGAAGTAAAATCCTTACTGCTGGAAATGATGGTATTGCAAAAGTGTGGGATTGGGAAAATGACATTTCTGAACCAATCGAAGAATATAATGTTCAGGAAAATAATTATGGAAATGCAACTCATGCAACATATAATACAAATGCTTCCAAAATTGCAGTTTCCAGTTTAAATGCAAAAAAAATCTTCATTTTTAATAGTTCCTTAGGTAATAAACTCACTACAATTGCCGATACTTTGTATTCAATTTCTCATGGAGATGAGATTGTTATTAATTCAAGCAAATTTAATCTTGATCCTAAATATGGTGAAAGACTGCTATCTGCGGCTGTTAATAATGTACAATTGTGGGATGCAAACACCGGATTACCGGCTAATCCTCATATCATTCAGGAACATACTGAATCAATTCGTACTGCTTGCTTTAACTTCGATGCGAAGAGAATTCTGACTGCATCATGGGATTTCACAGCTAAAATATGGAATTTGGAACAACGTGATTTACAAATGGATACAACTGATTGTACTTTCCGTATCAAAAATCTTGAATTGGAAATGGCAGATATTGAGTTTCCTCCTATTCCTGTATACGATTCGAAAGATAGCACAATTAATGAATTCATTACAAATAACACTGATTTTAATTTCGAAATAAGAAATTTATACTTATCTGGCAATTCGAATGGTGATTTTCAAATTATTAAATCAGATAAAACTCCATTTTATTTGGATACTTTAACTCCTTCTGCCATAACAGTTTTGTTCAGACCAACAGTTCCGGGACTTATAACTGATACAATACATATTCTTACGGGCGGTGGAATTTTCTCAGCAGTATTATCTGGTATTGGGCTTGACAGAGGTTTAATTTCCCTATCAAATCTTATTGATTTTGGGAAAATTGAAATTGGGGATAGTAAAGATACAGTTATAACTATGCTTGTGAAGAATATTAGTTTTGAAAATATTGATATAACCGGTAATTCTATAATTAAACCCGATACATTGCATTTCAGTTTAGTAGATGATATGAACAATTCTACTCTGAAGCCTGATGAAACAATGGGAATCACTCTTCGATATACTCCATCTGATGTTGAAATAAACAATGGTACATTGAAAATTGATCATACAGGTCCACTTTCACCTCTTAAAGTCGGGCTTTTAGGTGAAGGAGTGGAACCTAGCATTGATTCACTCACACTAGTCGTAGGAGATATTTCAGGTGAACCTGGTGAAATTATTAGTGTTCCAATTTACATTAAGAATTTAACTGAAAATGGATTGCGCTATTCAGTAACCGGTTTTGCAACTAATTTAAGATTTAATTCATCGTTATTAATCCCTCTAGATTTTTACCCATCTTATTTCGATGGAAATGATAGGATTATGCAAATTAATCTACCGACTACATTTAGTACAGATTCGCTATTAGCTACACTTAAGTTCAAAGTAGCTCTTGGGAATGATTCCTTATCTCAATTAAAACTGGAATATACTTCCCCAATTGGTTTAGGTAAAGTTTTCATTAAGGAAAAATCAGGTTTATTCACATTAACCGGATTTTGTACAGAAGGAACACCCAGACTTTTTGATGCAAGTGGTAGAGTGTACTTA
>MHAC01000001.1:24927-45434 GCA_001804565.1 Ignavibacteria bacterium GWF2_33_9
GTTCCAAATGCTGCAATTAACATGGTTGATATTGAAATATCTTTAATAGAAACTGATTATACAAAACTATATATAGTGGATGTTTCCGGTAAAATTGTCAAAACAGTTTTTGATAAAATTATGCAGAAAGGAAAACACGATTTACATATTGATATATCTAACCTTCCTGCAGGCATTTATAATTACATTTTGGAAACACCAACTAGAAAATTCTCACAAAATCTGATTATTCAAAGGTAAAAATGGAAAAAATACCGGGTATTCGTGGCACTAAGGATATTTTGCCAAATACAATTGACCAATGGCACTTTTTATTCGATAATTTTAACAAAATTTCTAATCAATTTGGTTATTCTGAACTAAGAACTCCAATTTTTGAAAAAACTGAAGTTTTTCATCGAAGTATTGGTGAACAAACTGATATTGTTAATAAAGAAATGTACACATTTACTGACAAAGGTGGTGAATCCATAACTTTGCGCCCTGAAGAAACTGCTGCTCTTGTTAGGTCTGTTATTCAAAATTCATTACTCCACGAAAACAATATACTCAGATTGTGGTATTTCGGACCATATTTCAGATATGAACGTCCTCAAAAAGGAAGACTGCGTCAATTCCATCAATATGGTGCTGAATTAATCGGTTCTCCTAATCCTGAAGCAGATGCAGAAAGTATTCAATTAGCTGTTGCTTTAGCTAAAAGTGTAGGCATTACAGATTATAAATTGCTACTTAATTCACTTGGTAATGATGCATCACGTCAAAAATACAGGGCTGAACTCGTAAATTATCTGGAACAAAATAAAAATTCACTCTCTTTTGAAAGTCAGAATAGAATGATGACAAATCCTTTGAGGGTATTGGATTCAAAGGATGAAGGTGATATTGAATTACTCAAAAATGCTCCAGTTATCTTAGATTCCTTGGATTCAGATAGTATAACTCATTTCAATTTATTAACTTCTATACTAAATGATGTTGGAATCGGATATGAAATCAGCAATCAATTAGTACGTGGTTTAGATTATTATTCACATTCAGTGTTCGAATTCCGAAGCACTATGTTAGGAAGCCAGGATTCTTTTGGTGGAGGCGGCAGATATGATGGACTATTCACTCAACTTGGCGGAAAAGAAACTCCTGCCGTAGGTTTTGCTTTCGGATTAGAAAGAATTCTGTTGATTTTGGAAGCTGCTCAAAAATTACCTTTGTTTGAGAAGAATGTAGATTTCTTTGTAGTTATCCAAAATTCCGAATATTTGAATTTTGCAAACAAAGTTATGCAAATTCTTCGTAACAAGGGTTATTCTGTAATTTCAGAACTCTCAAGACGATCTTTCAAAGCACAAATGAGAGATGCAAATAAATCAAATGCTAAATTTGCTTGCATCATTGGTGAATCAGAATTTAATAATAATAAAATTGCAGTAAAGAATCTTGCTACATCAGAACAAAAGGAAATACCTTTTAATGAAATAACTAATTTGAATTTATAGTTTAATGAAAAATATTCTTTTTATTGCTTATTATTTCCCTCCTTCCGGTGGTCCTGGTGTACAAAGAGTTTTAAAACATATTAAATACATTCGTGAATTCGGTTGGAATCCAATTGTATTCACTGCTAAAGATGCTCAGTACCCGGCTTACGATTATTCCCTATTAGATGAAATTCCTGAAGATGTAAAAGTATATAAATCAAAAATCTTCGAACCTTATGATATTTATCGCTTTTTTACAGGCAAACAAAAGGGTGTTTCGATAGACGTAAACACGATTAAAAAAGAAGATCAAAAAATAAGTCTTAAAGAAAAAATAGCCGAATTCATACGTGCAACGTTTTTCATTCCGGATGCAAGAATTGGTTGGTACTTCAGTGCAAAAAAGGAATTAAAGAAGATATTTAATGAAAATAAAATTGATGCTGTCTATAGTTCATCTCCACCATATACTTGTTCATTAATTGCAAGATATATAAAACGCAAGTATAATATACCTTGGATCGCAGGCTTCAGAGACCCTTGGACTGATTTTATATCCAGCCCAAAACGTTGGTTTCTGCCAAAATCAATTGACAAAAATATGGAATTATCTGTATTTAATGAAGCTGATTTCGTGGAATGTGCATGGGTAGGAATTATCAAAGATGCTTTAGCAAAATATCCTAAGTTGAATAAATCTAAATTCATTCATAATCCAAATGGGTTTGATTCAGCAGATTATCCAGAAATAGAAAAACATCAAAATGAGAAATTTACATTGACTT
The DNA here is from genome assembly GCA_001804565.1 of Ignavibacteria bacterium GWF2_33_9. GTDB lineage: Bacteria > Bacteroidota > Ignavibacteria > Kapaibacteriales > UBA2268 > GWF2-33-9. The sequence goes on from MHAC01000001.1 coordinate 27,191, forward strand.
ACACAGGTTCAATGTATGGCAGACGTAATCCTGATGCACTTTTTAAAGCAATAAAGTTATTATTGCAAAATGAGAAAATATCAATTTCAGATTTCATTATTAGATTTATCGGACGTTTTGGTGATGAAATTCATCAAATGATTGAAAATAGCGGATTCAAAGAGAATATTGAAGTAATAAACTATTTACCCCACGCAGAAAGCATATTATATCTTTTAAAAAGCGATTCACTGATACTTATTGTTGATGAATCAAAGGAAAGTAAAGAAATCGTTCCGGGAAAAGTATATGAGTATATGGGAACAAAAATTCCACTTCTGGTAATTGCTCCTGAAAAAAGTGCAATTTCTGATTTAATTCAGGAAACAGGTGCCGGATTACTTGCACATCAATCGCAAATTGAAGCGATAGCGGATAATTTTCTTGACCTTTTTAGTATTTGGAAAGAAAAATCCTCTTTGGATAATTTGAATGAAATTGCCATAAGTAAATATGAGAGAAAAGAATCCGCCCGGAATCTTGTTAAAATTCTGGACGGATTGGTTATGTAGATTTATTTTGCTTTACCCTGATTCTTTGTATAATTTATTGATGCTTCTATTTCAGTCGGATCACCAACATAGTAATGTTTAATTGGTTTCAAATTTTCATCAAGTTCATAAACCAAGGGAATACCGGTTGGCACATTAAGTTGAACAATTTCCTCACCTGAAACATTGTCCAAATATTTAATCAAAGCACGTAAACTATTACCATGGGCAGCAATCAGTACTCTTTTCCCAGCAAGTACTTTCGGAACTATTACATCAGTCCAGTACGGTACAACCCTTTCAATTGTATCTTTCAAGCATTCAGTGAAAGGTAATGAACGCTGATCCAAACTTTCATACCTTACATCATTACCGGGGTATCTGGAATCAGATGGTTTTAATGCAGGAGGTGGTATATCGAAACTTCTACGGTAAATGAGTACCTTATCTTCACCAATTTTTTGAGCCATTTCAGTTTTATTCATTCCCTGAAATTCACCATAATGACGTTCATTCAATCTCCATGATTTATAAACAGGTATCCACATCAAGTTCATTTCATCCAATATATTATTCAGTGTTCTGATTGCACGAGTCAGAACGGAAGTGAATGCAATATCAAATGTAAATCCTTCATTTTTGAGTGTCCTTCCTGCTCTGAAAGATTCATTGATTCCTCTTTCTGATAAATCAATATCTGTCCATCCTGTAAACCTGTTTTCGGAGTTCCAAAGACTTTCTCCATGTCTTATTAATACTATTTTGTACATATTTATAATTTAATAAAATTTTATATCAATATTCAATACTTTTTCAAGTAAATCTTTTCTGCGATTTGCACCCCATTTTTCAATATCGATGGATGCTTTAGTTGTTTCCGGAATAAGTTCAATTTCTAATCTGGATTTAATTTCAACGAAATTTGAAAAACAACATTTTATATCCTTCACATATTGTCTTTGCCTCCTGTCAATACCTTCAGCAATTCTTAAAATCCCGGAAAGAACTTTTATAATATATTGAGTTTTAGGACTGAAATTCGCAAATTCAGTATGAGTTTTCTTAGGAAGACTTTTTCTGTGATATCTCGTAATTGTTCCTATTAATTCAGTTTCATCATTTGTAAAGCCTGGCAAGTCGCTATGAGTTATTATGTAGTAACTGTGCTTATGATGTTGATCATGAGAAATCCAATAGCCAATATCATGCAAAAGTGAAGAATAATGCATTATATCCTTTTCATAATTCCCAAGTTTATGAATAGATCTTGTAGCTTCAAAAAGTTCTAAAGAAATTTTTGACACAAAATTGGAATGATTATCTAAAACATTATACCTTAGAGCAAGATTGCTAATTGTCTCATTACGGAAATTCGGGATATTTAATCTTGCTGGTGTGTTCTGAATTTTTGAGTAACAATCATAAAGAATCCCTTCTCGCATTGCATAAGGAGAAATAGTGAACTCTTGAATTTCTAATTCTTCAATTGCTGCTTCTAAAATTAATGAACCTGCAAGAATAATATCGGACCTTTTCGCTTCTACTCCTGGAATTTGTTTTATTTCATCCGAATTCTTGCAATTAGTGATTAGTTTAATCACCCCCATTATTTCTTCTGAAGACACAGTAATCCCATTTAAAAAATCGGGAATTTTCGAATCCTTTAAAGCTAATACTATTGAAGCAAGTGAAGTGATTGTACCAGAGGTCCCAACAACTTTTTCAAAACCTAAGGAATTGATTTTATTCAATATAGGCATCCAGTCGCCTCGAACGTACTTTCGGGCGTCACTAATATTTTTCGAGTTATATTTTCCGTTGGCAAAGAACAATTTTGTAAGTCGAATTGAACCAATTTTTTCGCTATGAACATAATCGATCTCATTGTCTTCTCCAATAATTGTTTCAGTCGAACCGCCGCCAATATCAATTATCAGAATCCTTTTATCTGCAATTGGTAACCCATGTATCACTCCAAGAAAGATAAGACGACCTTCTTCAACTCCGGAAACAACTTCGATATCAATATTTAATTCATCTTTTGCTCTTTGAATAAATATATTTTTATTGCTAGCTTCACGTACTGCACTTGTTGCAACTGCACGAATTTGAGCATTGAAAGTTTCGGCAATTTTTGAAAAAGAATATAGAGTTGAAAGACCTCTTTCGATTGATTCGGGGGTTAAAAATTTCATATCTTTACCCGATGAACCGAGCCTAACCATTTCCTTTTCTCTTGATAAAATCTGAATGGAACCTGTCTTATTAATCCTTGCTATCACCATATGGAAAGAGTTTGTTCCAAGGTCAATTGCAGCAATGATTGGTAATTTTTCCATCTTTAGCTTATTTATTGATTGGCGTTTCGATATCTATTGTTACAGTTCTGCAGTAAAATCTTCCTTCAGGCAGTGCATTGTCATATAGTAAAACAGATTCCCCTTTTCCTTCAATTGATACGTTTTGGTTAATATTTAATCTCTTCAAAACTGCTTCAGCTCTTTCCTTTGAAATTTTGTCATTTATGTTCTCATCACCAATTGCATCAGTATATCCTGAAACTACTACTATGGAATTATTACTGATCCTATCTTTTACAAAATCTACAACTTTTCTATGCTCAAATCCCAGGTCAGATTTTCCAAAGTCAAATAAAATCAAAGAATAATATTCATATTCTGTATCAATCTTTCCACTTCTTCTTTTCTTGTCAATAGTAACATAATTCATAGGAATTCTTTTAACTTTCGATGCCCCGCTTTGTCCAATACTGTCAATTACGGAAAGATTATAAGATAAATCCTCATCATCAGTTGGAGCATTATGTTTTGTCATTTTCCAATCCCAAGCATCAGGAATTTGACCATTCCCTTTTTGAGAAAACAAATTATTGTTTCTTTGCTTTACTGATAATTCCCAATATTGCAAACCAACTTCTGTTAACACTTTAGGAATAAATCTAACATCAGAATTTTTTACAGCTCTAATTGTATCTTTTGTCAATACGGGTTCAGTAATTCTAATATTTTCCGAAGTAATTTCCACTCTACGGTTTTCTTGCTGTCCTAACACATCGTCTTTTTTCGAACTTAGCTTAGGCAAATTTCTATATTGAACTTTTATTCGGTTTGAATCAATACTCCATGTATTAATTAAATAATCAGCAACAGATTGTGCTCTATTTCGTGATAATTCCTGATTATTCTTTTCCAAATCAACATCTGCGTTAGTACCGGTTAAAGTGATTGAGGCATCTCTTTCAACAGACATTCTTTTGCCAATGATATTTAGCAAATCATAATAAGTTTCGATTGCATTCAAATTCACTAGCTTTTCTTCACTAAATTTATTTATTTCATCTCTTGCTAAAAGTTTATATCTTGATGGTATCTGTGCAGAATTGTCAACAAAGAATACATAAGTAAGCAATGGACGCATATTGATTGAAATAAAGTCTTCTACGCTTATTGTAAAGTCTTTATGCACAACATTATTTGAATCAATTTCTACAGCATCAACATCAACTGCTAAAATCGGTTGTTTTATAACTGTAGGTAATTCAGGATCAGGTGGTGCAATTGGTGGTGTTGGCGGAGGCGGAGGCGGAGGTGGAATTCTGTACTTAATTCCAATACCAATTGTCAAAGAATTTATAGACCAATCTCTATTTTGATAAATATTTGTTGGATTTAATGTATAAAATATCTCAGGAACAATGAAAAGTGATTTTTTCTTATTTGCTGGTAATGTATAACTTGTGCCAAGTTTAATTCCGAATTGAAATCTGTTTGCACTATCAATTAATGAACCCCTGCTTTGGTTCCTATAAGTTCTTCCATCCAGGAATGTGCCCCTGTCAGTAGGTTTAGAGATTTTTTCTATCTGATAATAATTGCTTTTTGTTAAAAAACCAAATCTGAATCCACCATGAAATGCAAGTTCAGGGTTTAGTTTATACGTAAAATAAGGTTCAATTCCAATTAACGCAAAATTTGATTTCACATAATGCTCAAATTCACCTACTGCTTCTTCCCCATCGAGCACAATTGTTGTTGCCTCAAATTTTGAAAATACTGCATCAATTGTATTATATGTAATTCTTCCATTCACTTCCATTCGTGGATTAATGGGATAATCCAGTAAAGCTCCAAACATCAGTCCATTACCTGTTCCACCTGTAAATTGCGGACAACAGGATGGCACTCCTGGCAAACTTCTGAAATCTGCTGAATGGAAATTTAAATCATAACCAAATAAAATTCCGTACTTTGGTTTCAATTCAAGTGAATCGTTACTAAATTCAGAAAATTGAGAATATAGATTTGCTTGATTAATTAAACCAAGTGCTAAGAAAATTAACAGATATTGTATTTTTTTGTGCTGCATTAATGATGATTAAATTCTATTCTAAGCAAATTATGGAAAAAGCAAAATTAACTATATTTAATTAATTGAAAATAAAATTATTCACTTTAATTTGAAAGTAAAACGTAAAATATAGATTAATTGTGTAAAACTTCATTATAATAAATAAGTTAAATTTATTAATTTTGAATTTATATAAATAAGAGTTATTAAGATGTTGCATAAATACTGTTCATTCATAATATCTTTAAGTATTATTACTTTATTAATAAGTTTCCAAACATCCTTTGCTGTTAATCCAAAAGAAGATACACTTCAATTTATTGACTACAAAAATCCTTTTTGGGATGAAGTTGTAAAATCTTCAGATGATTTTAATGTTAAACCTAAAGAGGAACATTCTACTTTAAAAATGGACTTTAAAGGTAAGGATTTGCCAAAATTTGAAGATTTTACTCAATTTTGGCATAATGATCCTGTTCCACAAGCATGGACAAATATTTGCTGGGACTTTTGCGGAACTTCATTATTTGAATCAGAAGTTTACAGATTACATAAGAAAAAAGTGAAACTTTCCGAACCTTGGGTTGCATATTGGGAATTCATTGAAAAAGCCAAAATGTTCATCAAAACAAGAGGTGAATCACTTTTCGCCGAAGGTAGTCAAGCCAATGCTGTGAAGAGAATTTATCAGGAATATGGTGTTGTTCCAAGATCAGTTTATACTGGTTTTCTGAAAGGTCAAACATATTTGGATCACCACGTAATGTTTAGAGAAATGAGAAATTACTTAGAATCCTGTAAAGAAAATTCAGCTTGGAATGAGGAATTGATTTTATATACACTCAAAGATATAATGAATCATTATATGCTGACTCCACCGGAAAAATTCACTTATGAAGGAAAAGAATATACTCCAAAAACATTCCTGAATGATTATCTGCAATTAACTTTGGATGATTATGTAGATATAATTTCTCTTCTCGAACCGGGATATTGGAAAATAGTTTCATATGATGTACCGGATAATTGGTGGCATGAGCAATCTTATCACAATGTTCCCTTGGATCTGTTTATGAAAACTCTAGAATCTGCCGTAAAAGCGGGCTATACAGCCGCAATTGGTGGTGATGTTTCTGAACCCGGCATGTATGCTTTCGAAGATGTTGCAATGATTCCAACATGGGATATACCACATGACTACATTAACGATAAAGCCAGACAATTCAGATTCAGCAATAATACTACAACTGATGACCACGGAATTCATATTGTTGGTTATACAGTAAAAAATGGAGAAATGTGGTATCTTATTAAAGATTCAGGCTCAAGTTCTCGAAATGGAAATGCTAAAGGATATTATTTTTATCATTCTGATTATATAAAATTGAAAATTATGACCTACACTATTCATAAAGATGCCGTAAAAGATATTTTAAATAAATATTAAAGAAAATTAGTATAAAGAAGAGGAGCTTATGTTATATTATCTTGCATTATTTTTAGAACGGAATTTCCATCCACCAGGATTCGGAGTATTTCAGTATATAACTTTCCGCTCTGCTGCAGCTGCCATTACATCCTTGCTCATAAGTTTTATCTTTGGTCCAATGATAATTAGAATGATGAAAAAACACCAGATTGGCGAACAGGCAAAAAAAGAATTGCAGCAAATTGGCAATCATGTTTCAAAGGCAGGAACTCCTACGATGGGTGGTTTCATTGTTCTGATTTCAATACTCATCCCGACATTGCTTTGGGCAAATATACTGAATTGGTATGTAATTTTAATCTTCATTACAACTTTGTGGCTTGGAATAGTAGGATTTTTGGATGATTATCTGAAAGTAGTAAAGAAGAAATCCAAAGGTTTGATTGGAAGATACAAAATTGTTGGTCAAGTTGCAATTGGATTAGTTTTGGGAGGAATTATCTATTACTTCCCACAACTTTTTTCATCTAATTTTGACTTATATAATACTTTGACTACAGTTCCTTTTTCAAAAAATCTAAATTTTGATTGGGGATTTCTATTCATTCCCGGCGTGATTCTAATACTTACTGCAACATCTAATGCCGTTAATCTTACTGACGGTTTGGATGGATTATCTATAGGAACAGTTGGTATTGTATCATTAGCCTTTGCATTGATAGCCTATTTTTCTGGAAATGCTACTTTTGCAAAATACCTAAATATTATACATCTTGTCGGTTCAGGTGAACTCACAGTCTTTGCAGCTGCTATGGGAGGAGCTGCGTTGGGTTTCTTATGGTTTAATTCATATCCTGCTCAAATTTTTATGGGTGATACCGGTTCATTAGCTTTAGGTGGTGCTGTAGGTGGTTTAGCTATTTTGCTGAAAAAAGAATTTTTGCTTCCAATACTTGGTGGTGTGTTTTTTGCAGAAACAATTTCCGTTATACTGCAAGTTAGTTATTTTAAGTACACTAAGAAAAAATATGGTGAAGGTCGTAGACTCTTTCTAATTGCCCCTCTACATCATCATTTTGAGCGGAAAGGTATGAATGAATCGAAAATTGTAACAAGATTTTATATTATTGCAATTTTACTTGCAATAATTACGATGGCTACTTTTAAAGTGCGCTAATTTATCTCCGATTTAGTTATTTAACGATTCATTAGTATGATTTTCGTAATTTTGTAAAATTTATTGAATTTTAAAATGGAAAAACAAAGAACTATACAAAAATCTATATCTCTTACTGGCATTGGCTTGCATACTGGGAATCACTCAACTATCACTTTCCATCCTGCACCGGCAAATTATGGGTATAAATTTATTAGAACTGATATTAAAAATGCCCCAGAAATCCCTGCATTAGTTGATTATGTTGTAGATTTATCACGTGGAACCACACTCGGCATACGTGATGTGAAAGTTCACACTGTTGAACACGTATTGGCTGCACTTGCAGGTTTGAGAGTAGATAATTGTAAAATTGAACTTTCTGCAAATGAACCACCTGTTTTTGATGGTAGTTCGATTGATTATGTGAATTCAATTCTGCAGGCAGGTTTCCAGGAATTAGATGCTGAAAGAGAATACTTTTACATAGATGAAACAATTGACTATAAGAATGAAGATAAGCACGTTGAAATCGTTGCTCTACCTCTCGAAGATTATCGTTTGACAGTAATGATTGATTATTTTAATCCTGCACTTGGAAGCCAGCATACAGGTCTTTTTGATTTCGAAAAAGAATTTGTAGATGAATTTGCTCCTGCTCGAACTTTCTGCTTCCTTAATGAGGTGGAAATGCTCTATCAGGCTGGATTAATCAAAGGTGGAAGTATTGATTCTGCAATGGTAATCATTGATAAAGAAGTTGAAACAAATGAAATGCAAAATCTGCAACAAATGCTTCATCTGGATTCTGAACCTTTTGTGGGCGATAATGGTTATTTGAATAATAAACCTTTAAGATTCAAAAATGAACCTGCAAGACATAAATTGCTTGATTTAATTGGAGATTTAACTCTTATCGGAGTACCTATCAAAGCTCAGATTTTAGCTGCTCGTCCCGGTCATGCCAGTAATTTTGAATTTAGCAAATTAGTTCGTGCTGCTTACTTAAACAAGAAACAAAAGGATAGAATTCTTCCACATAAAAATAAAAAAATCTTATTCAATATTGAGGAAATCATGAATTTCCTTCCGCATAGATATCCCTTCTTGCTGGTTGATAGAGTAATTGATTTTAATCAAGAAACTAACCAAATTATTGGATTGAAAAATGTTACAATGAATGAAGAATTTTTCCTTGGTCATTTTCCTGGTAAGCCTGTAATGCCGGGTGTACTTATTCTGGAAGCATTAGCGCAAGCAGGTGGCTTAATGATGTTCCAATTAATTCAAGATCCAGAAAGCAAATTAGCTTTATTCTCCAGTATCAACAACGCAAGATTTAAAAAACCAGTTGTTCCTGGTGACCAGTTAGTTTTAGATGTAACTTTAGTTCGTTCAAAATTCGGAATATTTAATTTTCACGGTATAGCCTGGGTTGATGGAGAAATCGCTACTGAAGCTTATTTACAGGCTGCTGTCATAAACAGGTAATATATGGATGGAGTTTCAATTCATAGCACTGCTATTGTATCACCTAAAGCACAATTAGGTACAAATGTTGAAGTAGGGCCGTTCACGATTATTAAAGATAATGTCGTGATTGGAGATAATACATCAATTGGTGCTAATAATTATATTGATAATGGTGTTACCATCGGTAACAATTGCAAGATATTTCATCATATTGTACTCGGAACTGCTCCACAGGACTTAAAGTACAATAATGAAGAAACATTTCTGAAAATTGGTGATAATAATACAATTAGGGAATTTGTTGGTATGAACAGAGCCACTACTTCAACGTATATCACAAATGTTGGCTCAAATAATCTGATTATGCAATTCAGTCATATTGCCCATGATTGTAAAGTCGGAAATAATGTAATTATGTCAAATTCATCTACTTTAGCAGGTCATGTTCATATTGAAGATTGGGTAATAATGGGTGGATTTGCAAAAGTTCATCAGTTTTGCGTAATTGGTAAACATGCTTTTTTAGGTGCTGATACTTTTGCAACAAAAGATGTTGTACCTTATGCAATTGTTTCCGGTTCAAAACCCAAATTTGAAGGCATCAATTTTATTGGTTTACGCCGTAGAGGCTTTTCTGATGAGACTATTTCCGAAATAAGTAATTTCTACAAATTCCTTTTCAATTCCGGTATGAATAATTCTGATGCTTTAGCAAAATTTACTTCTGAGAACAATCCCTCTGAAACAGTTTCAGAAATAATTAATTTTATTTCCAGTTCTACTAGAGGAATTTACAGAAATTAAGAAGGACTAACAAAAACCCCTTCTTTTTTCAAAAAAGGGGTTGGGAGTTAGCCTTGTTTTAAATTCAAAGCAAATTTTTTCTATTTACTTTTCATCAACTTAATTATTCCCTTGTAATTTTCATTTTCTATTACAAGTAAATATTCTCCATTCATCAATTTACTTAAATTAATTTCAATTGGATTATAATTTTGGATTAAATATTCTTTTGTTAATTGTTTATTACCAAGCAAATCAAATACGGAAATTGTTACCTGATTCATATCCAAAACTGGTGAAATTGTTAAATAAGTTCTTTCCCTTACAGGATTGGGATAAAGATTTATTAGTTTTGCATCAATTTCTCGAACAGAATTTTTGAGTTTGGTTCTAAAATTGATGATATTGCTCCATTGGGAATTATTTTCTTCTGATATTGTACGTATTCGAGCATAATAAGTCTTGTTTTCATCAAGATAAACAAGTTTACCTAATGAGCTTATTCTATCATTCTCATAAACAATATTATTAAAATCAGTATCTTCAGAAATTTGCAAATGATAATCTGCAATATTTTCACTAATTGACCACTGCATATTCAAATCTGCTTCAACATTTATTTGACCATTTGAAGGGTAAGTAATAACAGGTGCTTCAAATTCAGTTAAAAAAGTCCAGCATTCAGACCAAAAACTTTTAGAGGTATCATTTAAAGCAGCTATTCGCCAATAATATCTAGTATTGTATTTGAAATTAGCAAAATCAAATTCAAGATTTACAGTTGTACTTTTCGTTAATAATTCATTAAAATTACAATTTTCTGATATTTCTATAATGTAGTCACTTGCATCAGGTATTTTATTCCATTTGAAATTACAATAAAGCGGAACAGCAGTCTTATTATTTTCAGGACTAGTCAATTCAGGTAATTTTAGAACTGAATTAGTTAATGTATTAAAAGTCCAAACAGATGACCATGCTGAAGTATCATACTGTCTGAAGTAACGGACTTTCCAGAAATAGGTTTTATTCTTTTCAAGATTATTGAATGCGAATTTTTCACCATGGATGAAGGACTGATTTAGGTTTAAATTCACAAAATCCATCGATTCAGAAATTTGCAGTTGATAATAAATTGCATCTGATATTGGCTCCCATTCGCATGTTCCGGATAATTCAATTTGCAAATCATCATTACTCGGTTTAAGAAGTTTGACGATTTCTGATTGAGTTGAAATTTTAAATTGCCAGATTTCAGACCATGCACTGGAATCCATTTGATGAATTGATCTTACTTTCCAAAAATATGTTTCACCAATTTTGAGTTTATAATAATTATATAATTGCACATTGTTTACTATTGTATCTTTTTCAATAGTTGAAAAATCAGAATCCTGAGATATTACTACCTGATATTGAGTAATGTCCTTATTTTGATTCCAGGTCAATTTACCTTTGATATAAGAAATATCATTGTTTTTGGGACTAATTAATTTTGGTACAGGAATGTGTGAACCACTATTAGTTGTGAAATTATAAATCGAAGACCAGTCGCTTTCTTTTTCACCCAAATATGCTTTCACCCTCCAATAGTATCTTGTATTTGGAGACAAATTTGTTGTCATTACTTTAATTTCCTTGATACCTTCGAATTCCTCTAATATCCCAAAATCCAGCGTTTTGGATAGTTGAACTGTATATGTTTCATTTTCAACATTTCTCTTCCAGTTTAGTGTAGGATTAAGTCCAATATTAGTTATTTGATTTTCAGGAAAAGTTAATTCAGGAGCTTTTAATTTAGTTGAAAATGTAAAGGGAGATGACCAATCGCTTGTATCTCCAAAGACAAAAGCATTTATTCTATAAGAATAATCAGAATAATAATCCAATTTATTAATTTCAATATTATTATCATTTGATGTAAAATTCCTCACTTCGTTACCTGAGGTCATAATTTTGGAAAGTTCTATTGAATATCCGGTAACTCCGTCAACAATTTCCCATTGGAAATTACAATTAATATTTATATTTATTGCATTGGCACTTGGATTTAAAGGTTTAGGTATTTGTATTAAAGTACGAAATTCAAATGGAGTTGACCAATCACTGAAATTATTCTGATTATAAGCCATCACTCTCCAATAATATACCGTATTATTAAGTAAATTTTTTACTTCACATGAATCGGTTGTTATATTTTTAACATCATAAATAATATTATCGAAATTTTTTGATAATGAAATTTGAAGATTAAATTGGGTTCCGGAAAGCAATTGCTGCCATTTAAATGTAAAGTTAACAGGAATCCTTTTTGTTAAATTTGCCGGTAAAATTAGTCCCGGTGCTGATAATTCAGTAAAGCAAGTCCAATTTTCAGACCATTCAGATGTATCCTTACTATTGATAGATTGCAATCTCCAGAAGTATTGAGTTGAAAATTCTAAATTTTCATTACGAAATGAAGTTGTAGCAATAATAGTATCAATTTCTATGTTATTAAAGTTTGCACTTTTACTTAATTGAAATCTGTAATGATCTGCTCCTATTGCTTTTACCCATTTAAAGTAATCTTCCTTTTGAAGTACGGAGTTATTCTGTGGTGAAGTCATAATTGGAGCGATTAAATCACTATAACCCAAAATTACTTCACAAGTTCCGTTGATATTAAAACTAATAACCTTTGTTGCTGCGTTAAGATTGGATTGTACTACAAAAAAGTATGCATCAATTTCTTTCCCTCTAACATACACATTAATCTTTGAGAAATCTTCTATGTTCGGTATATCACTAATATCAATTTTCATTGTTGCATTTAAACTAGATATGCCAGAATAATTAAAAACCCATCTATAAGGTAAAATATCAGTAGAAAGTGTATCATGTAATGTGCAAATTATAGGAGAATAGAAATGCTTTTCTACATTCGCAATGCCGGATCCTGTTTTACTTATAATGTTAATATTGACATTTGTGGCACCTTCAGAATTGAAATCATAATTTCCATTTGTAGAAATTGTTTTATTTGTTGCTTCCATTTTTGTTGTCAATTTCCATGCTCTATAAGTTGTTTCATTAGGATTATCTGAAATTTTTATTTTAAATGCAATTTCATTATTAGGTCTGAATTCTGTTATTATTATTTTGCCCCAATTTACGAGAGTATTGCCATTAGGTAATCTTTGTGCACTACCCATAGCAGATTGATAGACATCTGGATTTGACCTTCCTTCCCAGACTTTCGTTGCTGTATAGTTTGCATAATCCATAGAATACTCAACAGCTCGTGAATAAGGATTTGGTTTCAAATTCCCGTTGTCATATAATAATATATTTCCATTTTCTAATATTGTAACATCATGCTGATGAGAAAAACCATTGAAACCATCCACATTATCTTGTAAAATGTTAAATTCATTATTCTTGCATTTTGAACCTCCAAATCTCCATATAAAATTACCGGTCGATTTACTGATTTTTGCAATTTCGTCATAATGCCTTACTGAAATCACAATATTTCCATCTGAATCTTCAAACATTGAATTTATATGGCTTAAATCTATTGTTGGTTGAGTTAAATCTATATCTTCTGTTACATCTAGCACATTGTAATGATCAATGAAATTCCATCTCCAATAAATATTACCTGAATGATCTAATTCTATAATTACATTGTTCACAATATATGCTTCAGATTTACCACCATCTACTTTTTCACTCAAATCCATTTTAGTTGTTGTTTCCAATAACATTAAGTAATGTCCATTCGACAATTGAATAAAGTCATGCCAGTCAGAAAAACATGGTGGATCTTCTCCCATCAAAGGATTTTTAATACTATCAATCAGAATTTGATTCTGATTGTAAATATAAAAACATTCACTACCTCTTTGATTTTTTTGTGCCCAATTTCCATTTTTCAATGGAATATATTGATTGTATGTATCCATTGTTGGCTTTTCATATACTATGTTTCCGGCATTGTCAACCAAAAAGAAATTTTGCATGGATGGTTTATCGAATCTCAAATATCCGGCTGCAGGACTATCATAAGTAAGTACTTGTAATGGAGCCCACTCAGAGTGCGAGGAAATTATCGTTAAAAATAAAATTATAATTGTTGGGGGGAATATCTGAGTAAATGTTTTTTTCATCGCCATTCCAATTTGTTTTTTAAAAATTTGCATCTGCATATATTACTAAACAACAAATTATAGCAAAAATTACAAAAAAAAAAGATATATTTTTATAAACTTCAGCTATAATTAAAGTTTACTTCTCGTATATGCCATATTACGTCTCGCTATGACTGTAAGTCATTGGTATGTTGAATAGATTAGTTTTACATTGTTAAAATAATGGCGAACATATGATTTTTGAATTTTACTTGTAAACACTAATGTAACTAGTAATATATATTGTTACTTAGTGTAGTATATTCTACCACAAAATGAATTATATTAAATTTTTAAAATTATGTCAATCATTGTAATCCAATAATGTCCTCTTGACAATATGTTATTGATAATCTTGAAGTTATGCGAATACATTATTTAATAATAATAAAAAAACGAAAGGTGAAATCTCTTAAAATTTCACCTTTTTCTATATAAATTTAGAATTATTTTATTTTTATTATTTTCCTTTTTGAGAATCCTGGTAAAGCATAGTATTTGTAGGATCCAAATAAATTAAATTGTCCCAAACTGTCCTATCAGCTTGTCCTTTAAATAATGCTGCTAATTCAAGATGTTTTGACTCGAAAAATGTCTGCAGAAACACACTAGGACCAGTCATTTTCTTTTCTTTGAAAGCTGCCATTTCCGAAATTACCCACTCTAAATTATTCAATCCCTCTTCCTTATTTTCAACCATTTTATCGATACCATCCACATAATATGCAAAAATCAATTTTCTGAAGTCATTATATCGAGGATCATTCATTTCGGAAATTAAAGACATTTTGGTAACTTCACCAGGTGCATAATTTGTACTGAATCCATCTTTATTCAAAGCAGCAGCCATCATAGCAATTTGTTTGGATTGTTCGTAATATTTAGAGCCATCAAGTTCCCCGAAAGTATCAAAATCAAATCCGATAACCATCAGCATATAAAAATCAATAATTGAACTGAATTCATTATACCTTGTTGGATTATAAGAAAAATTACTACCGCCTTGATATTCAAAAGACCAGTTTTTATTCAATAACTGTAATTCTACAGATTGTCCTTCACCATTAGTACCTCTGATAACTCTTTTGGAAACAATTACCAATTGTGCATTGTAACGCTTATTATAACCTCCACTAAGGAAAATATTAATATCCACAGGTATTTTAGAACCTTCCCAATCAATATCAGTATAACGTTGGTAATTTATATAATTTTCCAAATCATATTTCATACTCGCAACATATGTTCTAGCCTCGAAATCCAGTTGGTCAATATTTACTGTAACAGTTGCTTCTAATTCCTGTGTATAGCCCTTCGAATAAGTTGCAAACAGGAAAACTGTAATTATTATAAAGATTTTTTTCAAAATATATCCCGAATTTTATTAATTTTAATTTTTACTAATTTGTAGAATTATCAATTTTCTTTAATGTATACAAAAAACATATTTATACTGACTACAAGTTGCATAATTTTACAATTTATTCTTATTGTAAATTATTCAAACGCACAAACCCTTTATTCATTGAATAATTATGAATTATTAAATCCATCAGGGAATTCTACAATTAGTGTGCAGGAAAATTCATTTATTCCTAAAACATCTGAATCCAAGCTTTGGCAAGCCTCTTTGATGATTAAACCAAATAGCTTAGGTTTTTATGATTTGAATAGAGTGGGCGCAATTCTCAATTATCAACAAAGTCAAAATTCTTTATTCTCAATTGACGTGAATTACTTTGGTTTTGACTTATTCAATGAATTTGCATTTAATTTAGCATATTGTTTTTTAGACACAAATTTTGCTTCGGGTATAGCTTTAAATTATAATCAAGTCAGCTTTAAAGATTTTGGTAATGATAATCTAGTAAAAGTAGATTTATTCGGAAAATTGGATTTATCTGAATTTCTCAATGTAGGATTTTACCTGAATAATCTTAACAGAGCCTATTATTCAAATTATGATAAAACAGTTTATCAGTCCTTATTACTATCTGCAGGATTCAAGTCCATTAACCTGAATAACAATTCAAATTATACTCTAGCCGGAGATTTCGGGACAATTATACAAATTAATCAAAAATCAAATTTTTTCTTAATTGCAAAATTGAGTTTTAATGATTTAATTTCAGTTAACTCGAAATTTATAACTAATCCAGTCATTTCAATTTCAGGGATATCTCTCAAATTGCTCGACTGGATTAACTTCACAATCTTTTTTCGTTATCAGAGGAATTTCAATTTCGAACAAACTTTCATTACCGATTTTAAATGGTAATAATTTATTAATTTTCTTTTTGCTCTTTAAATTTTTCAAGGGCAATTTGTATAATTTCTTCACAAAGTTCGGGAAATTCAATGCCAACTTCCTTAGCAGCCATAGGTACTAAACTGGAAGAAGTAAATCCCGGTATTGTATTCAATTCCAATAGGAATGGTTCGCCATCTTCAGATAATCTGAAATCAGCTCTTGAAAATCCTTCAGCTCCAATTACATTATTGGAGATAATAGCCATTGATTGTGCAAATTCAGCAATATCTTCCGGAATTTTAGCAGGACATTCATAAATTGTATTGCCCTTAGTATATTTATGTTTATAATCATAAAATTCATTATTAGGTATAATTTCAATAACCGGCAAAACTTTATCACCAAGCATGGCTACGGTAATTTCTCTGCCTTCAATGAATTGTTCTACAATAATTCTGTCGGAATATTTCAAAGCATTTTCTAAGGCTTCTCTTATTAAATCATTATCACTTAAGTCTAGGATTGAAACACCTACAGAAGAACCCTGATTATTAGGTTTAACAACTATCTTTTTCCCTAAATTATTTCGAATATCTTTGATAAGTGAGTCAGATTCCAAGTCTTCTTTTGTTACAATTATCCAAGCTGGTGTGAGTAATCCTGCTGCAGCAAATAAATTTTTAGAAGAAAGTTTATCCATTGCCAAAGCACTTGCTTTTACCCCGCTTCCGGTATAGGGAATACATCTCAAATCGAGCAAGGCTTGAATCAAACCATCTTCCCCATTTTTACCGTGTAAAACTATAAATGCAATATCAATCGTGTCGAACACTTCTGACTGTACTGCATCAATATACCTTTTTGTGCTCATCAAAGCTAATTCTTCCAGTGTTGGAAATTTAGTTAAGTCTATTAATGCTTCTTCTGCTTTATGTGTGTCAGCACCAAACGCAGGATCAATGGGAATTACTTTGTGTCCTTTAGAACGTAACGCTTCAATTACAGATTTACCACCGGCAATTGAAACATTTCTTTCAGTAGATATTCCCCCGAAAATTACTGCAATATTCATTTATTTTCCTTAATTATTTCATTATACATTTTTTCTAATAATTGAACATCCTCCCAGACAAATTTCTTTGCGGGTGGATTCCGTAATAAATATGCAGGATGATAAGTTGGTATTAACTTAATCCCATTATAATCTATTACTTTACCTCTATCTTTGGATATCTTATAATCTTTGCCAAGTAAAGCCAGGAGAGGAACTGCACCAAGTGTTAGTATAAATTTTGGTTTTATTATTTCAATCTGCTTTAAAAGATAAGGCAAACATTCTTTGAAATCGCTCTCTGTCGGGGTTTTATTGCCCGGAGGCCTGCATTTCACAACATTTGCAATAAAAACATCATCTCTTTCTAAGTTGATTGCAGAAAGGATTTTTGTGAGCAATTGTCCTGCCCTTCCTACAAATGGTTCACCTTGTTGATCTTCATCTGAACCGGGTCCTTCGCCAATTACCATTATATCTGCATTGGGATTCCCAACACCGAAAACAAACTTGTTTCTTGTTGCACCAAAAGGACATTTCAGACAATCTTTTATGCAATCAAATAATTCATTTAAAGTTTGTGCCTTTTGCCAATTTTCAATCTCTTTTTCATTATTTTCTTGAATTTGACTTTTTTCTCTTTTAATCATTTCCGATTTAACTGTTTCTTCAATCTTTGATTCTTCATTCTGAATTTCTTTCTTATAGTTCAAATAAATAAATTCACCTTCGGTTGAGCGAAGATTTTCAAGAAAATCTATAATTTTATTTTGATTAGATAAATATTGCATTTGAAAACTATATATCTTACAAAATTAGTAAAATCTAATTTAGTTGTTTTATTTTCGGCTGGATTTTTTAATTTTTCAATGTTTTGAAATAAAAATCATTGTCGGAGTCGTTATTGGTACTTTTTGTCAAGCCAATTAAATTTATTCGACTTGTATTGAGAAATTTTCTGTAATATGTAATTCTAGTCCGTACTTTCTTGGAAATTTGTTTGCTATTTTCAATAAAAATATCTGTCATAT
>MHAC01000002.1:0-42270 GCA_001804565.1 Ignavibacteria bacterium GWF2_33_9
GGATCCTGAAGTGAAAACAAATGGTGGATTAGCAATTATTGGATCCGAACGTCACGAAGCACGACGTATTGACCGCCAGTTACGTGGTCGTGCCGGTCGCCAGGGTGACCCGGGCAGTTCAATCTTTTTTATTTCGCTGGAAGATAAATTGATGAGGCTTTTTGCTGCTGAACGTATTGCAAAATTAATGAACACATTCAAAATGCCTGAAGGTGAACCAATAACTCATCAAATGATTACCAAAACAGTAGAAAATGCACAAAAGAAAGTGGAAGAAAATAACTTTGGTATTCGTAAGCATTTGATTGAATATGACGATGTGATGAATATGCAGCGTGAATTGATTTACGTTAAACGTCGTTCAGCACTTCGTGGTGACAGATTGAAAGCAGATTTATTCGATTATATTTACGATATTGCTGCAGGCTGGTTCGAACAATATCACGAAAAGAAAGATTTAAAAGGACTTAAGAATCAGGTGCGTTCAGTTTTACTTTGTGAAATTGATATTTCCGAACAAGAATTTGACGGTGCAAAAGAAGCAGATGTGGTTGAAAAAATTGTGAAAGCAGCTGAAGATTTTTACAGTCGTAAAGAACAAATGCTTGGCAAAGAGTATATGACTCATTTGGAAAAATATGCAGTACTGCAAACAATTGATGATAAATGGAAAGAGCATTTGAGGATGATGGACGAAATCAAAGAAGGTATAAATCTTCGTGCATATGGACAGAAAGACCCATTGCTTGAGTACAAAGGCGAAGCTGTTGAACAATTCAGAACTTTGCTGGAGGAAATAGCTTTAAGTTCAGTTTCGATTGCATTTAAGTATTTCCCGCAAATGCAGCCTAAGGAAGTGCAGATGAAAGCTGCTGAGCTTAATATTCCGAAAGTTCGTGCAAAATCACTTGACCATGGAATAACTATGGGTCGTGATGAAAGTACAACAGAATTTGTGAGCAGGGCAGGAGCTCCACGAGCTCAGGAACAGGAAAGTAACAGAAGTTCAGTTGCAACATTTCGCAGAACTGAAGATAAAGTTGGGCGTAATGATCCTTGTCCATGCGGTAGCGGGAAAAAATACAAAAATTGTCACGGAAGTGCTAATTTGAATTAATTCCGATAATATTTTATTCTATTATATAATCCTTTGAAATAAGGAATAATTAATTAATATTTCAATCAAAAAAAATTAATGCGAAATTCCTTTATTGAAATAAATTTAAATAATCTTGAGCATAATTTAGAGCAAATAGCAAAACATATTGCTCCTGCAAAAATGCTGCCTATAATCAAAGCAAATGCATACGGGCATGGAATGATCGGTATTGCCAAGAATCTTGTGCATCCTTCAATCGAAATGCTGGGTATTGCTTATCCTAATGAAGGGATTGAATTGCGTGAAGCAGGCGAAACAAGAAAACTATTGATTATTATTCCTCCAGAAATTGATGAAATTGCTGATATTATTGATAATCAGATTGATATAACTATCGGTAATTTAAGCTGCTTGCCCGAAATTAACGCAATTGCAAAGAAAAAGCACCGCAAAATCAAGGCTCATTTATACATCAATACTGGTATGAATCGTGACGGCATTACTTCTGAGGAATTTAATGATTTTTTAAAGACTTACAGAAATTATGACTATATAATCTGGGAAGGGATTTGCAGCCATTTAGCTGCTTCGGATTTTGACGATAAATCCTTTTCGTACGAACAAATAGACAAATTCAAAAAAGTGTTGGAACTATCAGAAATCGCAGGTTTGCAATTTAAATATGTACATATCGCAAATTCCGGAGCAGCTGCAAGTATAGGATCCGCTCATTTCAATTTAGTACGTCCCGGAATTGCCCTTCATGGTTTGATGCCCCGCAGCGATTATGCCGAGAAACTAAATTTGAAACCAACTTTATCACTTAAAACATATATAAAGAAGATAAATCATCTTAAAAAAAATGAAACTGCCGGTTATAGTTTCCGCTTTGTATCGAAAGAAGAAACAAACATTGCAGTTATTCCTTTGGGTTATGGTGATGGTTTTCTTTTCTCATTAAATAATAACGCTCAGTGCCTTATTCACGGCAAGCGTTATGATATAGTAGGTTCAATTTGTATGGATCAGATGTTTGTGGATATTAAACAAGATAATATAAATGAAGGGGAACAAGTTGTTCTCATTGGTAAGCAGGGGAACGAAGAAATTACTGTGTATGAACTTGCTAAAAGAGCAAAAACAATCCCTTACGAGATAACAACTTCAATACTCAAGAGACTCCCCAGAATTTTCGTGGAAAATAATGTTTAAGATAAAATTAAAAGATTTCGAAGGTCCTTTCGACCTGCTTTTATACTTCATTAAAAGGGATGAACTTGACATATACGATATTCCTATTGCACCGATCGCAGCTGAGTTTCTCGCATATGTGAAAATGATGCAGATTATGGATGTCGAACCGGCAAGTGAATTTTTAGTAATGGCTTCTACTTTACTTCAAATTAAAGCAGAAATGCTGCTTCGCCAGGACGATGAAGATAGTGAGACAGGAGATGAAAATGACCCACGTTTACCTCTTGTTGAACAATTGCTTGAATACAAAAAATTCAAGGAAGCATCCAAACATCTTTCACGAGCATCTGAGGAAAATAAATATAGATTTTACCGACAGCAATACGATACTGAAATTGCTGAATATGAAAAGAATGCTACTTACAAAAATGCTACTCTTTTCAATTTACTCGAAGCATTGGACAAAGTGTTGAAACGCCATAGTGGGGTTGCCGAATCTTTTCATCAGGTAAATTTATTCCCGATTTCGATTGATGAAAAGAGAAATGACATTTGGACATTTTTGCAAAGAAAGTCCAGAATGTATTTTCTTCGTTATATTGAGAATTTCACAAAAATGGAAATTGTTGTTACTTTCCTTGCTATTCTGGAAATGGCTAGGGAAAATCAAATAAGCCTGCTTCAGGATGACGAAGAAGCAGATATTGTTGTAACTGTTGGTATGAGTTTGAATTAAGGGTGAAAAATGGAAAATATCAATTTTGAATTATTAAGTTCAGCAGAAAAAAAATCAATTATAGAAGCACTTATTTTTGCAGCAGATTTTGCAATAAATTCCGATACACTTTGGCAAATTGTGAATCATGATTCAAATCCCACTCGCTCTATTACAGAAAATGATACTCAATTTGAAATATTGGCAAAAGCAAATAAAGAAAATTTTCAGAAAGAAATCCGAGAAATAGTTGAGGAAATTAATCATGATCTGGCAGAATCCGACAGACCATACGAAATAGTTGAATTTGCAGGTGGGTGGCAATTTTCTACAAGGAAGGAATTTGGCAGAATTGTTCATTTTTACTATAAATCAAAATTATCACGTCGATTATCCAATGCCGCACTTGAAGTTCTTTCTATTATTGCATATCGTCAACCGATTACAAAAGCAGAAATCGAGCAAATTCGTGGAGTGAATTCCAATGAAGTTGTGAATTCTCTGCTCGAAAAATCTTTTGTAAAAATTGCAGGACGCAAAAATGTTCTTGGCCGCCCTTTACTCTTCGAAGTTACATCCGACTTTCTGCGTGCATTCGGAATGAATAGCCTTGAAGATTTACCGAAAATGAAAGATTTTGAAGATTTGGTTCGTGAAGAATTCACCAAAGAAGAGGAAGATATTTTCACTCTGGATGTTTCAGATGTCGAAATCGAACATATTGAAGCAATAGTTGATGACACTGAACCTGAAGATTCTGACACCATTACCAAAGATACTTCAAACACAAAAACAGATGAGGAATAGAGAATTATCCCTTTTTATCTTCATCTTCGATTCTCGGTTTTAGGAAAGTTAGACGAACTTTTTCCAAAACAAGCTGCGAACGGGAAATAATTTCGAACTTGTAATCATTAAGCTCAAATGTTTCACCTTCATCAGGAATTCGCCCAAGACTGAATAAAATAAATCCTCCGATTGTTTCATAATTGTCACTATCCGGAAGTGCTTGAGGAATTGTATCATTAACATCATCGATTGGCATTTTAGCTTCCAGTTCATATGAATTTTTTTCAAGCTGGTGAATTAATGGAGTTTCTTCATCATATTCATCCTGAATCTCACCGACCAATTCTTCGATAATATCTTCCAGTGAGATGATACCGACTGTGCCGCCAAATTCATCTAAAACAATTGCTAGATGTACTTTATGTACTTGCATTTTTCGTAAAATCAAATTGATTTTGTCGTTTTCATTCACAAAAAATGCTGGCCGTAAGTAATCGCTCAATCTTCGGAAACCTTCCGTTGTAAACATCCTAAGAATATCTTTTGCATAGATTTCACCAACTATATTATCAATATTATCCGAATAAACAGGCAACCTGGAATATCCTTCTGCTAAGAATTTATCTTTAATATCCTCAACTTTCATTTCCTTATCTACAGCAACAATTTTATTGCGTGGCACCATCACCTGCTTAACCGGAGTTTCGGCAAAGTCGAAAACATTTTCGATTAAAGTATGTTCTTCCATTGCAATTTCACCTTGTGTGGAACTTTCCTCTAAAATCACAAGCAATTCTTCTGGAGTATGAGCCGATACATGTCCATCTGAACTTACTTCCAGCCCAATCTTCTTAATCATCATATTTGCAAAAGAATTCAAAACCCAGATAATAGGTTTAAAAAGGATTTCGAAAAAACGTAAAGGTAATGCAACTATATAGGTAACTTTTTCGGGATACTGAATAGCCAAATTCTTCGGAACTAATTCTCCGAAAACAATATGCAGGAAAGTAATCAAAGCAAATGCTGTAGGGAGGGCAATTTGATGTGCCAAATGCGGTGAAATTGAAATACCCAGAAACTTCATTGTTTCGATAATCACAGCGGAAACAACTCCTTCCCCTATCCAACCTAAACCTAAGCTGGTGAGTGTAATTCCTAATTGAGTAGCAGAAAGATAAGTGTCCAAATTGGAAAGAATTTTCTTGGCAATTTTTGCCATAGTGGATCCCGCTCTGGCAGAAACTTCTACTGTGCTTGATCTAACCTTTACAATCGCAAATTCGGCAGCAACAAAAAAAGCATTCATTGCTACGAATAAAAATGTGAGAAATATGTTCCAAATTATCATTGTTTAATATATTAAATTTATGGATTCCAGAAATAAACTCTTATCTGTATGATATCCCAGATATTTATTGAAAAGATGGAGTAATTTATAAACTTCGCCTTTATCGAATGCAACTTCAGGGATTTCGTTTATTTCAGAATTATAGATATCGTTTATTTTTTTATATAAATTTAAGTCTAATATAACATTATAACGATTTTCTTCTGATTTAGTATTATAATTGTGGAATGTACCGTTTTCATAATTGAAAGTTACCAAATTTCTGTTAGGTGTTTGGAATAATATTTCGTTTGATATAGAAATATTCAAACCCAGATTTGACATAAAGTCTAAAAGGAATTTCAATAATAAGCAGAATGGTTCTTTGGGACTATCATTCAAGAGTTGCAGATATTTTATCATACTTTTGAAAATATGTAAATTAACATAATGCTCTTCCAAAATCTTATAAATTGTTTCCGCCATAGCAAAAGCGATGGCAGTATGCTCCAGGGAAGTGCGAATATTCCAGAAATTTACGGCAATTTCAGTATCGGAAAGTAACTGCAACTGCGATTCAGGCTTTTTGTAAAAGAAAATCGTGAGATAATTCATTGGCTCCAAAGTTGAACCAAACTTATTCTTCTGCTTCTGAGCACCTTTCACTATTGCAGTCATCCGCCCAAAATCCTTAGTAAAAAAATTAACGATTTTGCTTGTTTCTCCGTATTTTTTGGAATTCAGGACTATTGCTTCTGTTTTTTCTATCATTGATTTCTGTAAAAAAGCAATTTACTAAAGTTTTTGCTAAATTTCCAAAATAATCTTAATTTACATTTAAAATAAACAGAAAAAAAGCAAATGTTACCTGAATATATGAAAATTGAAATCCATGGAGAGAAAATCGGCAGTGTTTCTCCAGAACAAAATAAATCAAGAATAATCATCAAAGGACAGGAATATTGTTTCGAAAATGCAATGGTTCTGCCAGGATTGGCAGATGCACATCTGCACTTTTTCGGGATAGGCGAAGCAGCACAAATGCCGGATTTTCGGAATTGCAAAAGTGAAGACGAAGTTCTGAATGCATTGCTCAGAAAGCCTTTTCAAAGAGGTGATTGGCTGGTAGGATTCGGATGGAATCAGGAAAATTTCACAAGTAAAAAGTATCCACATAAACATATATTTGATAAGGCATTTCCTGATATACCTGTTTTTCTGAAAAGAATTGACGGGCATGCAGCACTATTAAACTCCTATGCTCTTGAATTACTTGGTATTAGTGAAAGTTCCCCTTCACCTGAAGGCGGAAAAATCGAAAAGGATGCAAATGGTGAATTAACCGGCATTCTGGTGGATACTGCGATGGATATAGCAATAAATCGACTGCCATTTTACAGTGAAGAACAAATCAGGAATATTATTGGCTGGTCGCAGGAATATTTATTCTCATTAGGTTTGACTGAAGTAATTGATATGGACCTGGAACCTCGTCTTATTCCGTATTTTAAGAAATTTGACTATGATGGATTCCTGAAGATGAGGGTGAATGCATTCGTAAAGTCGCAAAATAATGAGCATAAGGATTCTGTGAAATCACCCTATTTTGGGAATAATTTTTCCATAAGGGGTTTAAAACTTTACGTTGATGGTGCTCTTGGTTCACGTGGTGCCGCACTCAAATCATCTTATGCTGATGATTTCGGCAATACCGGTCTGATACTTATGAAAAAAGAGGAAATAGTAAAAAGAATAAATGAGGCAATTTCGCAAGAACTGGCAGTAGCAGTTCATTCAATTGGAGATAAAGGTGCAGAAATTGTGCTCGATGCATTCAATGAAGTAATTTCCTCAAATCCAAATGCAATTCAAAAATTTTACGAAAAAAGAAGAGAATTGCCTCTTAGACTTGAGCATTGCCAGATTATTTCTTCAGATGATTTTAGTAAATTTGCTTCAGGATTGATTGGAGCTTCCATTCAGCCAATTCATTATACTTCCGACACCACAAACATGATGGCTCAGAAAAGATTGGGGGAAACAAGGATGAAAGATGCTTACCGCTGGAAATCACTGAAAGCAACCAATGCCAAATTGCTTGCCGGTTCTGATGCACCAATAGAAAGCCCTGACCCATTTCTTGGCATAAGGGCTTTGACAAACGAAAATCGTCCTGATGAGAAAACTACCCTTGCAGAAGCTTTCGATGCTTACACTGTGAATATACAAAAATCTTTAGGTAATTATCCAGCACGTGGGATTATCAAGATGGGGAATGATGCAGATTTAGTGATAATTTCCGGTTCACAGCAAGTGCTTTGCACAATCTCGCACGGGCAGATTGTATTTAGAAATGAAGCAAGAAAATGATATTACAGATTAAATAATCAGAAAATCCCCTGCTTTCGGGCAGGGGATTTTCTGATTTATCTTTTCTATTGTTTCAAATATACATCTTCGGTGTTTGTGACGAGTACAATTTTGCTTGAATAGCTTTAGATCTTTATAAATTTAAGTGGTTTGTAATTACCTATTTTCACGAAATATATTCCTGGTATCAATTCAGAAATATTAATCATAAGTTGTTCATCTAAATTTTGTAATTTAATTCCAAATAATATTTTTCCATAAATATCGAAAATCGTTATATCATTAAGTTCAGGATTGCTGTTTACATTATTGCTAAATATATTTATAGTTAAATAATCATTTGCAGGATTAGGTGAAATTATAAATAATTCATCTGATTGAGATAAATTATCGACACTTACAGCCTCTCCAAAATCCTGTATTTTAGCTCGACAAACACCATCATATGTACCTGCATAAATATATTTACTGTCTTTTACCAGAGCAGATACACAAAGGTCAAATAAACCACTATTTTGCGGCGTCCAAGTATTCCCATGATTCAAAGAGACATAAACACCGTATTGAGTAGATGCAAAAAGTACTCCATTTGCATTTAATAAAGATTTGATTGTTTTTCCATTTATCGAATTATTGTATTGCTTCCATACACTTGAATTTGTAAATGAAATAAATACTCCATTATCATAGACACCTGCATATACAAAATCATCAGTGCAATATAATGCGGTTATATAGGAGTTTAGCAAGCCATTGTTGTTTTCCTTCCAAGTTAAACCGTTATCCGGGGAATAATATATGCCATTATCTACTGTGCCAACATAAAGGTTAGTTGTATTACTGCAGATACTTGTGATTTTTTGGTTATCCAAGAGTTTTGAAGCACTTTCCCAAAATTCGCCCTCGTTATCCGAAACAAATAAACCATTATCTATTGAACCGACATAAATCCTTCCGTTATAATTCCAAATTGTATTAATGTTAAAATTAGTTAGTCCATTGTTTACTTCTTGCCAACTTTGACCATTATTTGTAGATTTATAAATTCCACTTTTTGTTGCAGCAAAAATATTATCATTCATCACCGTTAAGCTATTAATTTGATAATCATTCAGGCCTGAATAGTAAGAATCCCAAGAAAATCCTTGGTTGCTCGAACTTAATACTTTCAGAGGAGATCCCATAAGCCCTGCGAATATTTTTTGATTTTCAGAAAAAAGAGAAATTACTTTCTTGGATGTGGAAATATTATTCGTGTTGACCCAACTATTTCCATTATCAATTGACTTGTATATGAGTCCGTGATATCCACCTGCAAAAATATTGTCATTAATAACATATACTGATTTAATTACAGGATTTTCGGAAACAAAGTTCCTTTGTACCCATGATTCACCTTTATCAGAAGAGCAATATAAATTCCCATAATTGACACCAATAATGATATTGTTGTCCTTGATCCCAATTGAATTTACTCTGGAATTTTCAATTCCAATATTTTTGGCAATCCATGTATTGCCATTATCATTAGATGAAAAGACTCCAAAGCCATTAATTCCAACATAGATTATACTATCTTGAATTGCTACGGAATTTATTGATTTGTTGGTAATTCCAACGGATTTATTAGACCATGAATTGCCATTATCTGAAGAAAAATAAATCCCTTTACTTTCTGTTCCTGCGTACAATTTGCCTTCATTTTCTAATAGTGACAATACATTTACATTTGCAATTCCATCATTAATTGGTGTCCAATAATCGTGAGTAGAGTTTGATACATAAACACCATTATTAGTTCCTACGTATATTGTGTCTTCGTATTCACAGAAGCAATTTATGGCTTTATTGGTTAAGCCATTTTTATTAGGATACCAAGAATTACCATTGTTACTTGAACATATAATTCCTTGAGATGTCCCTAAATAAATAATCCCTTTACTCGAAAGTATTGTAGAAAGTTGCGTATTAAGTTCTTCTGAAATAATTGCTGACCAAGTATCTCCTTCGTCATTAGAAACATATAAATTTAAATTCGAAATTGCGAAAAGTTTTGTACCTGATTGTGTGAAACCAATTACGTAATCTCCATAAATGCGATTTGGTTGCTCCCATTGAGCAAAAAGTTGGTTTGAAAGAATATTGAAAATAAAGAAAAACAAAAAACAATATAGCTTTTTCATTTTAACACCTTTATATTTAAAGATT
The DNA here is from genome assembly GCA_001804565.1 of Ignavibacteria bacterium GWF2_33_9. Lineage (GTDB taxonomy): Bacteria > Bacteroidota > Ignavibacteria > Kapaibacteriales > UBA2268 > GWF2-33-9. The sequence goes on from MHAC01000002.1 coordinate 9,706, forward strand.
TTTTTCAGAATTTCTGCAATTCAAAAATGTAAATTACAAAAAAAAAAAAGAGTTAACTATATTTTACGTGAAAAAAAATATTAAAAGAAGATGATTTAGGTGCGGCTAACTTAATAAATCGAGTATAACAAGTGCAGCAGCGGATTCTAGAATGACAGGTGTGCGGAGTGCAAAACAAACATCGTGGCGTCCTTGCACTTTTATTTCAGTAATTTCATTCGTTTGCAAATTCACTGTTTTTTGTGATTTTCCAATGCTGGAAGTAGGACGGAATGCAACACGGAAGTGTATATCATTTCCATTGGAAATTCCACCTGAGATACCGGCAGTATTATTTGTTTGTGTAGTGCCGGATTTGTCGGTAATTATGTCATTATAGTCGCTGCCCTTCATTCGGGCAGAGGCAAAACCTGCACCGAACTCAATTCCCTTCACTCCGGGAATGGAAAACATCATTGCACTCAAAGCAGACTCAATGCTATAAAAGAAAGGTTCGCCTTTTCCCGCAGGAATTACCGAAATAGTGCAGGAAACAATTCCTCCGAGAGAATCACCTGCATCGGTAGTTGCCCTTAACAATTCATCCCAATTTTGCGTGCCGCCAATTTCTTCAATTTTTGCAGAAAAAGTGATTTCAGGCATTAGCATTTGAGCAATTGAACCAGCCACAATCAGTGGAGTAGTAAGCCTGCCCGAAGAATGTCCGCCACCTGATATATCGGCAAATTTGCCATATTTTGCAATTTGAGTGAAATCAGAATGTCCGGGGCGGGGAGTTACTTCGAAGTGATAATCTGATGGTTGATGTAATTTATTTGGAAGTGCAAATGCTATCGGGGTGCCGGTGGTAAAACCGTCTTTCACACCTGAAAGAAAACTGATTTCGTCAGGCTCTTTTCTAGTTGTTGTGCCGAAAGCATTGCAGCGGCGTTTAGCAAGATTCGATTTGATTAAGTCGAAATCAATTTCCAAACCTGAAGGAATCCCATCAAGTATCCCGCCAATGGAATGTCCGTGGGATTCCCCGAATATTTGAAATTTAATATTTTTTCCGAATGAATTCATTTTAATCTAATACTTCATATCCAACATTTTCAACTGCTTCTTTAATTTCCTCTAAATCATAATCACCTGTTATATATGCGGCATTTTCTTCTAGTACAACTCTAACATTTTCGACACCTGTTGAAACAATAGCACGCTTGACGTTCATAACGCAGTGATTACAATTCATACCATCTATTTTAAGTTTTACTTCACTTTTCATATTCATATCTTCTTTTTTAATATTTTTTATAAAGTATTTTTTAATATATTTTCGATAAACGGACATTAACAATAAAATCAGAAAAATGCCGCCAATTGTATATTCCCAAGTTCCAAATTCCATTACATGATTATGTTTATGGGACATAAAAGTGTGAGGATTAACATCTACCCAAATAAAAATCCTATCCAAAAGCAAGCCGAAAAGTATTGAAAGAATAGAAATTGAACCAACAAATACAAAAGTTGCTTTTTTCCCTAAAGTTTTTATTAAGATTGTCAGAGATGCAGCATTAGTTGCCGGACCGGCTGCCAGGAAAACGAATGCGACACCGGGAGAAAAGCCTTTCATAATCAGCGAAACTGCAATAGGAATAGATGCTGTTGCACAAACATACATCGGAATGCCGATTGCAACTAAAGCAAGCATTCCTAGTATTCCTGAACTCAATACGCTCCCTGTAAAGAAGTCAGTAGGAATAAAATAAGTAATCAATCCTGCAATTAACAATCCGATAATGAATTGTGATGAAATATCATCTAAAAATTCTACAAAAGGATAGATTACTATTTTATTGAAATAATGCGTGAAATCCTTTTTGTGATTAGGGTACAGCATTGGAAATTCCATCATTTTCGGCGTGGATTTTGGAAAATCTTTCACGAAAATCTTCGTAAAAGTTCCGCTCAAAATTCCCATAAGAAAGGCTGCAATTGGGCGGAAAATTGCAAAAATAGGTCCAAGCATCCCGTAAGTTGCGACTATACTGTCAATCCCTGTCTGGGGAGTTGAGGTAAGGAAAGAAACAGTCGCAGATTTAGATGCACCATTATTTGCCATGTAAACTGCACTTGGAATCACTCCGCAGGAGCAAAGTGGTAAAGGTACTCCGAAAAGTGATGCTTTGAAGATGGAAGAAAAATTATTCTTCCCAATATGCTTAGCCACAAGATCTTTAGTCATCCAAACATTCAATATTCCTACGAAAATCAAACCGAACATCAAATATGGAGCCATTTCTAAAAACAATTGCAGCATTGCTTGCAATATATCTATTATAAACATTAATTTGCCTTATTTAGAAATTGATTTTTTTCAAGTCCTATTCTTTTATAAACTTAATTATCTCATTTTTATTGCTTGTTTGAATAATAATCAAGTAAAATCCTGATGGTAAATCATTCATATCCAAAAGAAGTGAATTATCTCCATTTTCTGTAAATTTTATTGCTTGTTTTTGTCCGAGATAATCCATTATTTCGATGTCTTGGATTGCAGAACACGATAAATCATCATTCATTTTCAAAGTTGCAAAATTAGAAGCCGGATTCGGATAAAGTGAAAATATTTTTGCTTTAGATTCAAAACTTTGCTCATCAATTGAATTATAAACTCCATATTCACGGAACATAGTAATTGCTATCGATTCCACATCTGCTTTGTAAATCCAGCTATTATCATTTATATCAACGTACAGTTTATATGCTTTTTCGTAAATTAGATTAAGTTCCTCCGGTGTTTTCCACCCAAAATCATCTTTCTTCCATACTTTTTCATCTACTTGCAAATACATTTTGTCTGGAGGAACGAATGAAAGTAAAGGCACTTTGTCGAGTAAACTTTTGAAAGCAGGTACATCATTTTCTCCGGAGGTAATAATATCCCAATTTCCGTCATTAAACTTGAAAATATCGCCAACTGAAGCCAGCCAGATATCTCCATTATAGTCAGCATACATTTTCAAGTCTTCGAATGTGCGGATTTTCTTTGGAATATCTGAAGGGATTATTGAATCAATCCATTTATTATCCCTAAATCCATAGTATCCTTCTAAAGTTTTCACCCATTTAATGCTATTTTTATCGATTATGACATCTCCAAATGTGAAATTATCTGCTTTGCCGGGGAGTGAAAATGTATCTGTTCTACCTTCGAAATATCTCCAAAGATGTCGATTGGAAGTCATCCAAAGTGTATCGGCTGAATCAAAGGAAAGTCCGTATTTTGATATAGAAGAATATTTATCATCAAGTACTGAATGAAGAGAATCTTCAGTGAACTGATAAAGTTGATTGTGGGATATTATGTAAACGTCATTAAGTGAATTTGTTGCTATATCTTTAATACCGCCAATTTTGTTAAATCCTTTTTTAATTCCGTAAAATTTGAAATTATGTGTGTCAAATATACCCATTCCGTCATAATTTGCAATGTAAACATAACCGTTAGGTGCGGAATAAAATGTGTTAAGAAATTGTCCGGGCATCAGTTCATTATCATAAATCGTTGAGTAAGTTGTGTCTTTATTCTGTACTTTTTTAATTAACTTACAAGAACCGCCCATCCAAATATTATCAAGATAGTCAATGTAAGAAGTCATAGGTCTGCCGATTAGTCCATTGGAAATATTGTAATCAATCATTGTGATTTCCGAAGAAGCAACATCAATTTTGAAAAATCCTGCAGCATTTGTTCCGCTAATGTCACCGTCTGCAGATAGATTAATATCATCAATATAACTTTCCTCCTGTGAACTCATCATAAGTTGCTGGAAAGAAATTTCATCCTGGCGGATAAGACCGTATGTGCCATAAGTAGCAATCCATTTCACGCCGGTCCTATCTTTAATTACTTTTCTATATGAAATTTGATTCGAACCAATAAGAGCTTCAGCAGGCAAAGTAACTTCTGTTAATTCGCCATTAACTAACACATCAAAATGAGGACTATTTGAGCAAATAAAGACTGTGTCGGAATTTGGATCAAATGAGATGCTGGTAACATTGAAATCAATACCATAGTTTTCAGTTTCCCATTCGGAGCCATTTTTAATTATCAATCCTTTATCTGTACCAATCCAAAGTAATCCGGTTGGATCTTCAACCATGCAATTCACCTTATTTGAAGGCAATGGAGAATTTTCTGTCGTAAGGATACTCCAGTTAGTATCATAAATCATCCAAATCCCCAGATTGGAAGAAAGATAAATGTTTCCGTCAAAATTACGCCATATATCTGTGAACATCAGTTCTGTACTAGCCAAAGCCATATAATCCTGATGCCATTTCTTCATTTCGCCTGTATTCAAATCATATGTGCTAATTCCCCTTCCGACAGCCCAAATTGTGTTATCAAACTGCCTGATTTTTTTAACAGTTGGATCGCTTATTGCAATTGCTTGTGGAGTTAATGCTGCCGAAAGTGATTCAATTGCAAAAACGAAAATTATCATTATGTAAGTGAATTTTTTCATTTGTCAGATATATTTCTTTTAAAAAATGCAATTTAATAAATATAATTGTAATTCTAAATAAACAACGTAAATATGCTGTGTATTTGAATAATTTTTCATAATTTTAAAGTTAATATTTTTGTAAAAAATAAAAATTGGGTATAAAATGAATTTGCAAAAACTATCTGTTCTGATAATAACAGTTTTATTTTTAAGTTTCGTAAAATCAGAATCCTGCACAAATTTGCTTGTATCGAAAGGAGCGTCAGTTGACGGTTCCACGATGATAACTTACAATGCAGATGCAGGCGGATTTATGGAACCATTTTATTATATGGAAGCTGCAGACCATGCACCCGGAGAAATGGTTGATATATACGAATGGGATAGCGGCAAATATTTGGGAAAAATCAAGCAGGTTGCTCATACATATAGAGTCGTAGGTAATATGAATGAACATCAAGTAAGCATTGGAGAAACAACTTATGGTGGTCGTGAATTACATGATTCTACAGCGATTGTGGATTATGGCTCATTGATGTATATTGCTTTGCAAAGAGCAAAAACTGCACGTGAAGCAATCAAAATTATGGGTGAACTCGTTGCTGAATATGGTTATTACAGTAGTGGAGAATCATTCTCTGTTGCAGATCCTAATGAAGTATGGATTCTCGAAATGATTTCCAAAGGAATGGAAGAAAAAGGAGCTGTTTGGGCCGCTATTCGCATTCCTGACGGATATATTGCTGCGCATGCAAATCAAGCACGCATTCAATCATTCGATATGAATGATAAGGAAAATGTAATGTGCTCACCGGATGTTGTAACTTTCGCTGAAAGAATGAAATTTTACGATAAAAAAATAGATGGTGCATTCAGTTTCCAAAAAGCCTATGCACCTGCAGATCCTGGAGCTTTACTTTACTGCGAAGGACGAGTTTGGAGTATTTTTAATCGTGCTGCTCCTTCCCAAAATTTTAAATCAGATTACTGGCGATGCGTGAAAGGTGAAGAACCTTATCCGCTATTCATTAAACCCGACAAAAAATTGAGTGTGAAAGATGCAATTGCATTGATGCGTGACCATTTTGAAGGAACTCCTTATGATATGACTACAGGAGTTGCGGCAGGTCCTTTTGGAGTACCTTATCGCTGGAAAAATCTTGGCTGGAAAATCTCTACTGATACAGTGAACGCTTATGGATGGGAAAGACCAATTTCTACACAGCAAACTGCATTCGCTTTTGTTTCGCAGATGCGTTCATTCTTACCCGATGAAATTGGTGGATGTTTCTGGTACGGAGTGGACGATACTTACTCGAACGTGTATATCCCTCTTTACTGTTCAATTCAACGTCCTCCTGCACCATTCGTTGGTGGCAGTATTCAGAAATTTGATATTACCAAAGGCTTTTGGGTGTTCAACTTAGTTGCAAATTTGGCTTATACTAAGTATTCATATATGATTAAAGATATTCAGGTAGTTCAATCAGAATTGGAAAACAAATTCCATGCAACCCAGGAGTATTTTGAAAAAGCAGCATTGGACTTATATAAAATTGACAAAAAACTTGCTGTTGATTTTCTTACCGATTATTCATGCTCGCAATCGCAAACTACTGTGGACCGTTGGAGACAACTTTGGGAAGAACTTGTTGTGAAATATAATGATGGCTTTATTAACGATGTGAATGTTGATAATGGACGTCACCCAAAAGGAGTTGGGTATGGAGATGAATTTTTCAAGGAAGTACTGAAAGATACACCGGGTTATTATGACGTGAAGTGGAGAGATAAACCCAAAAAGAAAAAGTAATTTTTTAATTACAATTCAGAATTTTATTCAGTTTGAGGATTAATGAAACTATTCAAAGATTGGGATAATAAGAAAAAGGCAAATGTTTTCATCTGGCTTATGTTAATTATTACAATCATTGCCTATATTGTTTTTTCTCCCAGCGGGATTGTGAACAGATATATTCTTACAAAGAAAAATAATGTATTAAAATTAAAAATTGCAAAAGAAAATCAAATAAATGATTCGTTGAATAAGCAAATCAACAAGATACTTAACGATACCAATGAAATTGAAAAAATCGCCCGAGAGAAGTATGGTATGAAGCTCCCGGGCGAAAAAATATATATTGTCCCTTCTAAAAAGAAAGAAGAGTAATTCACTTATTAGAGAATAAATTTCGACAAATCAATATTTGTTGTGATGTGAGCTAGTTTCTCTTTTACGAAATCAGCATCAATTTTTATTATCTTCGAGTGCTTCTTATCAGGAATATCGAACATCAATTCTTCAAGTAATTGAGTGAGAATTGTATGCAAACGTCTAGCACCGATATTAGTTACTTCGTTATTTATTAGAGCAGCTGTGGAGGCAATCTGCTTAATAGCGCTCTCTTCGAAAATCAGCTCAACACCTTCCGAATTCATCAAAGCATTATACTGCTTTATCAATGCGTTTTCGGGGATAGTAAGAATCTTCACAAAATCCTCTTCAGTGAGGCTTTGCAATTCGACTCTTATTGGGAAACGACCTTGTAATTCGGGAATTAAATCAGATGGTTTAGATATATGGAATGCACCACTTGCTACAAAAAGTATATGGTCAGTCTTCACGCTGCCATATTTAGTATTTACTGTCGAACCTTCCACGATTGGCAGTAAATCCCTTTGAACACCTTCACGGGAAACATCAGCACTACCTCCACGGTTTTCACCGGCAACAATCTTATCAATCTCATCAATAAATATTATTCCGGAATTTTCTGCACGAACGAGGGCATCGTTCACAACTGAATCCATATCAATCAATTTTTCTACTTCTTCTTTTGCAAGTATTTTATATGCTTCAGAAATTTTGACTTTTCTTTTTTTCGATTTTTTCGGTATAACTGAATTCATCAAATCTTGGATATTCATTCCAAGTTCATCACCGCCAATTGGTCCGAGTATTTGCATAGAGGGAGCGGAATCTGCAATTACGTCAATTTCAATCTCTCTGTCATTCATTTTTCCTTTTCGTAATATTGCACGTAGTTTTTCACGTGTTTCTTCATTTTCCTTAATTTCTTCGGCAGCATTCTCAGGAGAAAATGATTTTTTAGGAACTGGTGGGATTAAAATATCCAAAATTCTTTCTTCAACGGCGATTTCTGCTAATTTTTCTTTTTCAATTTTATGTTCTTCCTTCACAACTTTTACAGATCGGTCAACAAGTTCACGAACCATTGATTCGACGTCACGCCCAACATAACCCACTTCGGTGAACTTGGTTGCTTCCACTTTCACAAAAGGAGCCTGTGCCAAAGATGCAAGTCTGCGTGCTATTTCTGTCTTTCCTACTCCCGTTGGTCCGATTAAGATAATATTATTAGGCATTATTTCATCTTTCATGCTGCCTTCAACTTGCTGTCTTCTCCATCGATTTCGCAAAGCTATTGCTACGGATTTTTTTGCTTCATCTTGTCCTATGATGAATTTATTCAGTTCCGATACAATCTGGTGTGGTGTTAATTGCAATTCTGTTGTATTTTTCAAAATAAAATTCTGCTCGGATGTTTCCTGAAGTAATTTGTTTTCGCTATTCATAAGTAATAATTTATTTTCATTCGTTAAAGTTATTAATACGAAAATAGTGATTAAAAATTTCTTACATTGCTATTCGTTCATATGTTTTTATGAATTAAAATTTTAGAGAAAATGAAAGTAACTTTACAATTACAGGAAAAAATGCGAATCAAAGGACTTGATTCTGCAGGTCATGAAACTTTTTTCGATACAGTTGAGGCACATGGTGGTGACGATACTGCTGCAACTCCAATGTCAATTTTACTACAGGCTATGGGAGCATGTTCATTTATGGATGTTGTTTCGATTCTTAATAAGAAAAGAAGACAGGTGGATAATCTCGAAATAGAGATTGAAGCAGTTCGATCAGATAAGCATCCGAAAGTTTTCACAGATGTTCATCTTAAGTATGTTCTTACCAGTCCAGATGCAGAAATGAAAGATTTGGAAAGAGCAATTGAATTAAGCCAGACAACATATTGTGGGGCATCTGCAATGTTTCAGCGTTCAGGATGTAATGTTACAACTGAGGCAGTAATTATTTAAATATTATATCTTTTTATAAAAAGAAAAAAGAAAAAAAATTCCGGTTCAGCCGGAATTTTTTTTTAATTGTTAGTTTACTATTTTTTTTATGGGCTAATAGTGTCTGGTAATGCAGGAGCTTCATTATAAGAAGTTCTTGGAATGCTGGTGACACCTGAAGCTATTACCCAATGCCCGTTTTGCTTTAAAAGATTTCTGGAAACTCTTAAGAAATGATGTTCATTAATACCATTATGCGAAGTTTCCATCTCAACTCCATAAATAATAGAAGCCACTGTTGCTCTATCATCCATAGTAATAAAAGGATTAGTAATAGCATTGAATATAGTATTTTCGTAAAGATCCCATTGTTTTTGAATTGCATCTTTGTATTCAGCAAATGTTTTAATTATTTCACTTTCATCCGTCCCAAAGAATGCAACAGAATCTGCCAGGGTTTTAAGTAATTCTGCAAAATTTTCATTTTCAGAAGCAGTATTATTTGCTTCGATAACTTTAATGATTTCTTTTTCCTGTGCAATTTTTTGATCGTAAGTCATAACTTTATGATTACTTTGACAAGAAATTAAAGTAATTAAAGCAAGTGAAAAAAGTGTCAAAAATAATTTCATAAGCAACTCCACAGATTTAATTTTTCAATTTTTATTTTTTATATTACTAAAATAATACTTTTAAGTGAATAAATAACAGATTTTTGAAAAAATGTTAAAAAAAATTGAAAAACAAACATAAAGAGCTTTGTTTATGGTATTATGTGAATGAAAAATTAAAAAACAATGAACACTAATTCATTGTTTTTTAATACTTCAAAGATTAATTTTCTTTTAGAGAACTGCAATTGCCTCAATTTCTATCAAAACATCTTTCGGTAAGCGTGCAACTTCGTATGCAGCACGTGCTGGTTTGCTATCTCCGAAATATGATTCATAAATTTGATTCATTATACCAAATGTTCCCATATCCTTCAGCAAGACAGTTGTTTTCACAACATTTGAAAAAGTAAGACCTGCTTCTTTTAAGATTGCTTCGATATTTTGGATTGATTGATGAGTTTGCTCTTCGATTGTTGCACCGGCTAATTCACCGCTTGGAGTTAATGGAATTTGTCCGGAAATGAAAAGGAATTTTCCTTCTGCAATTATTGCTTGTGAATAAGGTCCAATAGGAGCAGGTGCATTAGATGTCAAAATTGCTTGTTTCATTTTTTTCCTTTTATTGAAAATTAAAAAATATATTAATTTCAAAATTATTAAAATTTGCCCAAAAGTCTTATGAATTGCATTAAGTTTTACATTTATACTTATGTATTTATAAATAAGTTGAAAAAAAATCGTAATTTTGAAAATAATAAAAAAGTTGATTATGAAAATATGTATTACAGGTGGAGCAGGTTTTATTGCTTCCAATATTGCTGATAAATATATCGAATTGGGTCATGAGGTTGTAATTATTGATAATTTATCACTTGGCTTCATAGAAAACATTCCTGCCGGAGCTAAATTTTATGAAATGGACATTAATGATGAAAATTTAATTAAAGTATTCGAGGAAGAAAAATTCGACATTGTCAATCATCATGCAGCACAAATGAGTGTACGTAATTCAGTTGCACTTCCGATAGAAGATGCTAAAACCAATATTTTGGGCGGCATTAATATCTTCGATTGCGCAGCACGAACAGGAGTAAAAAAGGTAATATTTGCATCTTCAGCAGGTACTGTTTATGGTGAACAGTTGGAATTCCCATGCGACGAAACACATCAGAATATGCCGATTTCTCCCTATGGGGTTGCAAAATTTGCAGAAGAAAAATATTTACAATATTATTCAACTGTATTTGGTATGAATTATATCATACTTCGATATACAAATGTTTACGGCAGAAGGCAAAATCCTAAAGGAGAAGCCGGTGTAATAGCAATATTTGCCTTGAAGATGCTTAATGGTGAAGAAACTTTCCTTACAGGGCAAGGTAATATTACACGTGATTATGTTTATATTGATGATGTAGTTGATGCAAATGCACGAGCATTGGATTTGAATCTGAAAGGTGTATTCAATATAGCAACCGGTGTAGAAGTTGATTTGCATTATATTTTCGACCATCTGGCAAATCTTACAAATTACACACAACCGAAAGTCCTGGCGGATTACAAAATTGGTGAACAAATGAGAAGCGTTTGCAGCTCCAAAAAAATCACCGAGGCTACAGGCTGGGAACCAAAGATGCCTTTGGATAAAGGTTTGATTGAAACTGTAAAATATTACAAAACAAAATTATAAAATTTGACACTAGGAGAGAAATTGCATCTAGGGATTGACATAGGCGGAACCAATGTAAAATTTGGAATTGTAGATTCCGACTTAAATTTGATTTTCCATTCATCCGAAAAACTACCTTTGCAATTAAATCAACCGGAAATTGTATCCTGGCTTCAAAGTCAAATTCAAAATCAAATTATCAATTTCCCCTCAATTTCCACAATCGGAATTGGAATACCCGGAATAATTAGTAAAGAGGGAATCATAATTGTTTCACCAAATATTCCACAACTTTCCGGAGTAGAAATCAAATTAACCCTTGAAAAACATTTCAGGAGAAAGATTGCAATTGATAATGATGCAAATGTTGCAGCACTTGCAGAACTTTACTGCGGGAACGGAAAAGGTTTGCACGACTTTGTGTATATCACTCTCGGAACGGGAGTTGGAGGGGCATTAGTTTTGGACGGAAAAATTTATCATGGCAGTAATTTCGGTGCTGGTGAAATAGGTCACATAATTATAAATCCCTACGATGAACTGAATCACGAAAAACCTTATAGAACAGGGGTATTGGAAGAATATCTTGGCAAAGAAGCAATAATACGTACAGCAAAGAATTTAACTAAAAAATATGAAAATTCACCCATTGTCAAAAATGAACTTTGGGATGTGGCTGATATTTCCGACTATGCAGACAAAGGTGACAAACTTTCCATTGAAACAATGAAACTTTGCGGCTATTATCTTGGTTTGGGAATTGTTAGTGTTGCAAATTTGCTGGATGTGCCTAATTTCATTTTGGGAGGGGGAATTTCCAAATCGTCCGATATATTTTACAAAAGCGCAAATGATACAGCAAAACAAAGAGTGCTTCCACAATTAGAAAAGCAGTTATCCGTCAATAAAGCAGTTTTTTCTGAAAAATCCGGAATAATCGGAGCAGCAATTTTAGGAAAAATTTAATAAAGCTAGTGTAAAAATTTTCATACAGTGGCAAAAAAAATTGTCAATTATTTTTGTCATTGTAATTGTTTTTATTATCTTGCAATTTACAAAAAGTAGAAAAACGAATTTTTCGTACCAAACATTCATAAAATGAGAGGGAAAATGATTCTAAAAAGCAGTTCAGGTCTAAAAATCGCAATAATACTTATGCTTATTATTTCGATACTTTTTACTAATACAGTGGATTCACAGGCCAAAAGAAAGAAAAGACATAGAACTCACAGGAGTTATAATAAAGAAGCAACAAAGAAAATGACAATGAAAATAGTTGCTTCGAATCAGGAATTAGCTGACTTAGCAGGTGTTCCTTACGATACACTTACGTGTGATGTTTCCGTTGATGAAAATGATGAAATCATAGGCGAATTAGGCGAAGATATAAATGAATTGGAAGCAGAAGATACTTTTGCATACGATGCAGAAAACTTCCAAAGTATATTTCTTGCCCTTGCCGACGATGGTTTCACTGCTGCGGGTATAAGTAAAAATGAAATTTATAATGAAGCTGAATCGCTTTTTGGTATTCCTTATAGATTCGGTGGAGTTACTGAACGTGCTTTGGATTGTTCCGCTTTCTCAAGATTGATATTCGAAAAAGTTGCAAAAATAAGATTACCCAGAACTGCACGTGAGCAAATACAATATGGTGCAAAAATCAAAGATATTGACGAATTAGAATTTGGTGATTTAGTCTTTTTCCATACTTATTCCAGAAGATTTGCTTCTCACGTAGGCATTTATTTAACTGATGGTCTTTTTGTACATGCCGGAACTCGTAATGGAGTTACAATTACTTCTATTAATTCTCCTTATTATACTAAGCGGTTTATTGGAGGCAGAAGACTTACAGAAAAAGATTTAAGAAAACTGAAATTTGAAGATAATAACGAAGATGATAATACTCTGAAAGCAGCTATGTAGGCTGCTTTTTTTTGCCTCATTTATGCTTTTTACTTTCTAACAATTAGCAAGAAAAAACGTAAAACAACAAAAAGAATATTTAAGTAATATAAAAATTATACTTTTAGAACATTTTACCGCTTGTTATTTGATAAAATGTTCGTAATTTTGTAATCTTATTAATTCACAAATGTTTAATTAAACAGTTCAGAATTATTGGCGAATCTGAACTGGAATAGGAGCCAACATAATTATGGAAAATATACAAGACAAAATGCAGGATGCTGCATCTACTAGCCGCCCTCAAATATTAAACCAATTTAAATCCGTTGATGCATTGCTTGATTCAGGTTTTGAAAATCTGGAAATGGATGAAAGTACTTTCGGAAATCTTTGGGAAGATAAATTTGAAGATGTGAAAGAAGAACAATTGGTGAAAGGTAAAATCATTGAATTCGTAAAAGATGAAGTGATTGTTGATATAGGATTTAAATCCTATGGTTTCATCCCACGTGGAGAACTCATCAATCCTGAATCATACCAATTGGGTGAAGAAATTGAAGTTTTTGTGGAAAGATTGGAAGATATTTCCGGTCGTGTTGTACTTTCCCGTCGTCGTGCTGATTTTATGAAAATCTGGGATAGAATTATTGAAATCCACGAAAAGCAAGAAACTATCAGCGTGAAAATTTTACGCCGCATTAAAGGTGGTATGGTGGTTGATCTTCTCGGTATCGAAGCATTTTTGCCGGGTTCACAAATTGATGTTCGTCCGGTTAGAGACTTTGATGTTTGGGTTGGACAGAACATAGATATTAAGATTGTTAAAATTAATCTCGCAAATTACAATGTAGTTGTAAGTCATAAAATACTTCTCGAAGAAGAACTCAGCGAGCAACGTCTAGAAATTATGTCCCGTCTCGAAAAAGGTCTGGTACTCGAAGGCGTTGTGAAAGCAATTGCTGATTTCGGTATCTTTGTTGATTTAGGCGGTGTGGACGGTTTGGTTCATATCACTGACTTATCATGGGGTAGAGTTACTCATCCTTCAGAAGTTGTTACTTTAGACCAACAGGTTAAAGTTGTTATTTTAGATTTCGATCAGGACAAGAAGAGAATTTCTTTGGGTATGAAGCAATTGACTTCACATCCATGGGATGCAATCGGCGAAAAATATCTTGATGGTGTAAAAGTTACGGGTAAAGTTGTTAGCTTAACAGATTACGGTGCATTTATTGAAATTGAAAAAGGTATCGAAGGACTTATCCATATTAGTGAAATGTCATGGACACAACATATTAAACATCCTTCACAAGTTGTTTCACTCGGACAAGACGTTGAAGCAATCGTATTGAATATTGATAAAGAAAATAAAAAACTTGCTCTAGGTATGAAGCAATTGCTTCCGGATCCATGGGAAGATTTATTGAAGAAATATCCAATCGATTCTGAACATGAAGGAACTGTAAGAAATATAACTAATTTTGGTACTTTCGTTGAATTGGAACCAGGTGTTGATGGTTTGGTACATATCAGTGATTTGTCTTGGACAAAGAAAATTCGTCATCCGGGCGAATACGTGAAAAAAGGCGATATGTTGAAAGTGAAAGTAATCGGTATTGACTTACAACAAAGAAGAATTTCTCTTGGTCACAAACAAGTTGGAGATAATCCTTGGGATTACCTTGAAGAAAAATATCGTGTTGGCCAAGAAACTACTGGAAAAATTGTTAGAATCATCGAAAAAGGTATCATAGTTGAGCTCTCTGACGGTGTTGATGGTTTCGTTCCTGTTTCTCAATTATCATTTGCTCCGGTTCGCAATATTAGTGAATATTTCAGAATGGATGATACTTTACCACTTAAAGTTGTTGAATTCGACAAAGATGCAAAGAAAATTGTTCTTTCTGCAGTTGAAGCATTAAGAGGTAAAGACGCTGATATTATCGAAAAATATAATACTCAACACCCTGTTCCTAATGCTCATCAGTATTCAACTTATGAAGTTAAGCCTGAATCATTACAGGAAGAAATTGCTAGTATGGAAAGCGAAACAGAAGCTTACTTAAAACAGGAAGTTAATTTCTATCCAAGTATTGACGAAGCTTTTGATGAAAACAAAGAACCTGTGGTAGAAATTAAAAATACTGAAGCTGTTAGACTTTCTGATATTCCTATTAAGGCAAAGAATGAAGTAGCAGAGGAAGCAGTAACTGAAGAAGTTGTAGAAGAAACAGTAACTGAAGAAGCTATAGATGAAACAGTAACTGAAGAAGCTATTGAAGAAACAGTAACTGAAGAAAAAACAGCTGAATAATTTATTATAACAATAAATTAATGAAAAAGACTGCTTAGGCAGTCTTTTTTTTTGTAATATTTAGAATACATAGATTCTTTGAAAAATACTATTGTAAGTATTTCGTGGAAATTAGGTAATTTAGAATTTTTACGAATTTACAATTAATATAATTAATGTTATGAAAAATATGAATAAAAATTTAATGAATAAAGTAACTTTTCTTTTATTTCTCTTGGGATTTTTATCTTGCACCATGCCTGAGAAAACAATGGCATTAAATCAAGATATGGAAGTGTACTATTCAATTGATGTAGAAATAAATCCCTCAATGTCCTATCTTACGGGAAATACCACTGTAGAAATTCTTTATAGTAACGAAAAATCTTATGAATTTCATTTGCTGAAATCACTGAAAATTACAAATTTCCAGTCATCAATGTTTGATATGAAAATTGAGGATGAAAATGAGTTTTACTCAAAAATTATAATAACAAGAAAATTCCCCTCCAAAAATTCTGTATTCCATATTAGTTATGAAGGCAAAGTATTTAATCCTCCTGCAGAAACCAATCTTACACAAAGGCATTCTCATTCAGAAGGAATAATTTCTTCAAAACCTGATGAGGGAATTTATTTGCCTTCAGGTTCCTTTTACCCTTCCATATCTGATGTAATTGGAAACTTCACAGTTAAAGTGAAAGGACCTGCAGATTATACTTTCGTAACAAGCGGTAATATGAAAAAGATATCATCTGACTCAAAATTCAATGTGAGAGAGTGGAAAATGCCATTTCCTACAGATGGAATTACTATTGTTGGCGGGAAATTTATTGAATATTCAAAAACTTTTGATGGAACTGAATTTCAATTATTTACTTATGATAGCACTAAATTTGCTGAAACATATTTGAATTCGAACATCAAGTATTATCAAATTTATACTAACTTATTTGGTAAATATCCATTCAATACATTCAGTATTGTTGAAAATTTCTTTGCAACAGGATTTGGAATGCCCGGTTATACACTTCTTTCAGGTAAATTGCTTGTTATGCCATGGGTAACTTTATCACCCGGTTCGCTTGCACACGAATTTGTCCATAATTGGTGGGGGAACAGCGTTTATGTGGACTATTCCGGAGGAAACTGGTGCGAAGCACTTACAACATTTTCTTCAAATTACTATTATAATGTAGAAGAAAATAAGGCCGCTGAAATGCTTGATTGGCGTAAAAAAGCACTTATGGCTATTGATGCACTTGAACCTGAGAAGAATTATCCGGTTATCGATTTCAAGTATCAAGAAGATATGTTCGATGCAGTAATCGGCTATAGTAAAGGTGCATTTATTTTCTATGAAATTTACAAATTTGCCGGAAAAGAAGCATTTTTCATCGCTCTTAAGAATTTTGCAAATGAATTCAAAGGCAAACGTGCTTACTGGTCAGATTTAATTGATTATTTTGTTAAATTTGCTCCAACAGAAATTACTGCAAAATATAATTTAAAAGAAATAATTAATCAATGGCTGAGTTCCAAAGATATACCTGCTGTGAGACTTTTGGATGCAAAGAAAAATGGAAATACAATTGATATTACACTGGAAAAAACCACAGATTTAACTCTTACAATTCCTATTAAATTAATTGGGAAAGAGAAATCTGAATACTTTAATTTTGTTGTTTCAGATAAAAAATTCAGTACAAAAATAAATGCAGATTTTGATGTTGAAAAAATACAAGTAGATCCGGATTACATGGCTCTTCGAAAAATTTATGATTGGGAAAAACCATTCAGTTTCGGCAGAACTCTATCATCAAATCCACTTGTGGTTTTGCCTTCGGAGAATTCACCAAATTATAAAGTTGCTAAAGAATTTTATGATGAATTAGTAGCCAGCGATTATAAATTTAGTTTCAAGAGTTCGGATAAGTTAACAAATGATGATATTAAAAACAATTCTCTCTTTTTGCTTGGAAATTCTCATGAATATGATTTGATGAAAAACATACTAAAAAATCTTCCTGACGGATTGGAAATATCAAACGGAAATTACGAAGTGGATGGTAAATCTTCACCTGAATCCGAAAATTGCATGCTATTTTGTACGGACCATCCGGCAGATGCAACTAAATATTGTACTGCTATCGTATTCGACAATTTAACTGATATAAAATCTCTACGTAGATTTTTCCATTATCAGAGTTATTCAATGGCTTTATTGAGTATTACTAAACCCGGAAGACCAATTTTCAGTACTGAGGTTTATCCTAATGTTACTTCGAAAGTAGAAATGGAAAAAGCATTCTAAGGAAGGTGAGAGATGTCTCAGGATATTCCAGTAACAACTGCAGTCAGATTTTTACGAAGCAATAATATTGATTTTGAAGGATATCAATATAAATATGAAGAAAAAGGTGGTACTCGTCATACTGCAGAAGTAATGCAAGTAGATGAACATAAAGTGATAAAGACTTTGATTTTCGATGCAGATAATGAGTTAATTATTGTACTGATGCATGGCGATAGGGAAGTGTCCACAAAGGAATTGGCACGACAAATTGGAGTAAAAAAAGCCCAGCCTGCCGATGCAAAGAAAGCGATGAATGCAACAGGTTATCAGTTCGGTGGTACAAGCCCTTATGGAACTAAAAAGAAAATGGACATTTTTGCAGAAGAAAGCATATTCGGTTTGCCTGAAATATACATAAATGGTGGTAAAAGGGGATTCATTGTAAAATTGAATATTGAAGAATTTAAGAAAAGTCTGGATTTTAATTTGGTTAATGTTGCCATTTGAAAATGAACAGAAATTCATAAATCTCGAAAAAAGCGAAATATTTTTTTTTAATTTATAGGAAATTATTATTTTTCAATAAACCTTAAGATGTGCTCTGGGAAATAATCTTAGCGATTACTCGGAAAAATAATTAAAAAATAGTCATAAAACTAAAAAAATATTTGCCTTTTTATGTTACAAAATCGCTTTTAATGTGTTATTATAATAAAGATGTTGTGCAATTTACAAAAAGTCATCAAAATTTGAATACTAAAGTGATGAAATATTATCTTACAAACTTCATTATTCTCTTCATATTATTAAGTGGAGTTTCCTTGGCAGAATTCGATTTGGAAGGATTCAAGGAAGCCACTCAAGATATTAGGCGAATAGATAATTTCGGTACAGATTTTTACTTAACTGTACCACCTGCATATTTCAATGAAAATCAGAATAATGTTTCAATCAAAATTTACGTATTTTCTTATTACGAAACAAAGGTGAAATTGCAGGTTGAATCCAAGGCTTTCACCGAAAGTGCAATGGTTTATCCCGAAACAGAAACAATTTTCGACATTTTACCCGAAATTGCATTCCCGTTTACACAAACATCTACTTTACCAACAAGCAATGAGGAATTTTACAAAAAATCAGCATTACGTATAACTAGTGATTTTCCGGTAGCAGTTTATATTGTCCTTTCCGGCACAATGCAAAGTGAAGGTTATTTAGCTTTGCCTGTGTCGTCATCCGGAAGAGAATATGTATTGCAAAGTTATATTGACCCAAGTTCACAGGTTAGTTCTACTATTAATTACCCTGCAATGGCCGGTATAGTGAATCCTTTTGACGGCAACAAGATAACTGTAATAATGAGTAATACTTTAAAGGGCAAAGTTTTCCTGAATGATACAACATCTAGAGTACTTGATAAAGGTGATACATGGTTTGTATCGCTTAAAGGAAAAACAGGAGATTTGAGTGGTGTGAAGATTATTTCAGATAAACCAATTACAGCAATTACAGCAAATCAAATTGCTTCTGTTCCTGTTGGTAGTCCTCCGACTAATTATTTGATAGAACAGGAAATTCCGACAAAAGCGTGGGGACATTCTTTCCATATTCCACGAATTATTTCAAGAAATAAGTCTCCCATTTTCAAAGTTGCTGCTAAAGATGCAAATACTGAAGTCTATCTGAATGGTATTTTACAAACGACTTTATTATCATTAGCAAATTCGAGTGAATATATTGAACTTCGTCCTGATGTTACTAATCCGAAAGCACTTGATGTGATTACAGCAAGCAAAGATATCTCTGTATCAGTATTTCACCCGGGTTATTCCGATGAATCTACAAATCAGGATTTCTACAAACCCAGCAGAACAAATCTTGTACCGTATGAACAATATGCAAATCAGATGCTGTTCAATATTCCGAGATATGCATTAGAAAATGAAAAATCAGATATTTTTTTATATTTAAATGTTCAATTGAATTCTGACGGTTCTATTCCTGATAATCTGGAAATTGGATATTATGTAAATAATGTTTTGATTTGGAAAAAAGTCGCAAATTTGAATATACTGGATAAAAAAGAATTTAAATATCAGTTCAATGCACGAAGATTTGCTCAATTGGTAATTAAAATGACGGAATCTGGTAATTATAAATTACGTGGAGATAATAATTTTTCTGTTACATTGTTTGCTTCAAATGAAACAGGTACTTTTTCATTCCCTGCAGGATTACCACAAAAGTTTATTCATTCAGTTGACCATGAAGCTCCGGTTCCTAATTATGTGATGGCATGCGATGGGTCATTAATAGGCACAACTACAGACAAGCCTGATAATGCAGCAATAAGATCAAATCTTACAACACCGATTTTCCATTCAAATGTGAGCAATAATTATGACAGAATATTCGATAATGTTATTCCGGGGATTACAACTTCTTTCAATTGGAAATTGAATGTAAGGGACAAAAATCAGGATGCAAATGCCGTCATTACATTCCGTGACTATGCCGGAAATGATACTATTGTATTTTTCGAATATATTGCTCCGAAAATTACTTTAACTCCAAGTGTCCTGGATTTTGGCAATACAAAAGTAAATCAGGAATATTCTAAACTTATTACAATTAAGAATAATTCGGATAGTACTTACGTAATAACAGATTTACCGTTCAAATATAAAATCAGAGGATTTGCATTAAGATCAAATTTTAGTCAAATCACTTTAAATCCCGGAGATGAAAAGCAAGTAGAAATTACATTCAAATCATCTTCCAGAGGAGTTTTTGATGATTCAATCGGAGTGAATAATAATTGTTTTTCTGCATTTAAAGCTAAAGTAATTGCTCAAACCGGTTCTCCGAAGATAATTGTAACAGATGTCTTTTTTAATGATGTTACTCTTCCAAGTACTGAAAGCAAATTTGCAACAATTACGAATGTTGGTGAAAATGATTTGACGATTACAGGTTGGTCACTTAGCGATAACGTGAACTTCACTCCAGCGTTCGGACGTGAAATATCTCAGTCTAAACCTTTAATTATTCCACCTAATCAAAGTTTCACATTTTCTGTAATATTCAATCCTACTGTTGAAAAATCTTTCAATGAGCAATTGATATTCACTAGTGATGCTAATGAATTGGATAGTCTATGTTTGATTAAAGCAAAAGCGATTTCAACAGGGATGCTCACTTCATCTTATGATTGGCAGAATGTTAGATTGGACATATCAGCATCGCCGGAGAAATATTTGGCTGAAAATGCAATTACTATTAAAAATACCGGCAAGAGTAATATTACAATCAGTAAAATCAGCATTGAAAGTGGAAGTATAAATACAAATAATTTCGAAATTGATTATTTATCCATTATCGGTAAGACTTTAAAAGAAAATGAATCGATTTCTTTGAATGCCACTTTTATACCAAGGAATATTGGCAAGAATGAACTGATTTTGAAATTCACATCTAATTATGGTTCAGAAAATATTTCTACCTTGTCAGCTATTGTGGTTGTTCCTAAAATCAAACCGATTGAAGAAACAATTGATTTCGACACTACTTTGGTAAATTATCCTTCGCAGGAAAACAGTCGTTTAATTGAAATAGTGAATTTATCCCAAGCTGACTGGCAATATGCAGATAATTTGACGATATACGAAATCCTCCCACAGGAACCAAAGGTTGCTTCTCTGAATAGTAATGATGATTCAAGTTCATATTTTATTAATGTTACAGATATTGAGTTTCCTCTTACGCTTCACCCGGGTCAAAAATTATCAATTCCGGTTGCCTTTTCTGCAAAGGATACCGGATTTATTGAAACTAAATTATATGTAAAATCTGATGCACTAAATAATTTTGAAGTAAATCTGAAAGGTTATGGTGCGGACAGAATTGTATCAATGTCCGGACTGGACTTGGCAAATTGCCTTGGAGTGCCGATTCAGGGGGCAATTCAAATTAAAAATAATTCTGTTCAGGAAATTGAAGTAGAAGAATTATCTATCGATAATCAGGATGCCGATTTCAAAATTTTGGATGATATTAGCAGTGGTTTAAAGATAAAACCTCTTGAATCTAAATTGATTAATGTTGTATATACTCCAACCGGGCTTTCCAGCAAATCTGTTAAAGTTTACGGGAAATTAAAAGGTGAAGTAGTGCCAAGTCTGACAGCAGAAATTACCGGAAAAACTAATCAATACCTTCTTTCATCCTATTTATCTCCTGTTTCGCAAACATCGAAAATTGATGAAGATATATCTACTAAAATCTATTTGGAAGAAAATCCTGAACTTGCAGATTTTCAATGCGATAAGTTTTTGGTATATATGAATTTTACAGGCGATTTCCTTAAATTAATGCCAAATTCTATTGAACTTGGAACAACACTTGCCGGAAAATTCAAAATTGATAATCTAAAAATTAATCAAGCTTCGGGAACAGCAGAGTTTCAACTTACATCATTGCAGGGTGTATCTCAAATTTTAAAAGGCGAATTCCTGAAAATGCAATTCCATACATATTTTCCTACAGGTTCGTCTAATTTGGGTGTTGTATCTGCGGAAATTATTCCTATGAATAATTCATGCTACATTCTGAAAACATCTTCCAGCAATGTAGTGTTGAATCAAACTTGCGTTGACGATTTACGGAAAATACAGATTTCCGGAAATGATTATTATCTGCAGGGCTTGCAGCAAAATCCTGTTACAGAAAACCAAGAAATCGAATTCGGAATTCCTTTCAATAATTTTACTGATATCAGTATTTATAATCATTCCGGAACACTATGCAACAGACCGGTGTTTGGAGATATTGGCAAAGGCTCTTATACATTTATTCTGGATATTAAAAACCTCTCAAATGGGATTTATTTCTTGCAGTTCAAATCAGGTGAATATACAAAAGTGAAAAAATTTATTATTGCAAAATAAATGACATTATGAATTTAAAACAAAAAAGTCCGAAAATTACTTCGGACTTTTTTTATTGGACATTACAGATTATTTATCTGCTTCTATAAAGATATTTAAGTCAATATCATCATATATTAATTTATCACCAATCTCTTTAAAAAATGTTTTGGAACGATATTTCACATCAAATTTGGTTCTGTCAAAAGTTACCATAATATTAGCAGACAAGTGACCATCTTTAATCTCGAGTGAAGCAGGAATCATTACTTCTCCTCTTTTATTCTTGATTGTCAGGTTCCCGATAATAAAATAGTCATTTTTCAATTTCTTATCCATTCTTTTGAATGTTAATTTTGCTTCGGGATATTTTGCTACATCAAAGAAATCGGGTGATTTTAAGTGTGTTTCCAGTTTTTCTTTGTCTGCTTTATTATCAAGGTCTGTATTTTCAATTGTTGACATATCAACAACAAAAGTACCGGAAATTAGCTTTTTATTTTTAAAAACCAATTCACCGGATTTGAACTTAATTGTCCCTTTGTGATCTTTGCCAATTTGACGACCGGACCAATTGATTAGACTCTTCTTCAAGTTTAATTTGTATGTTACTTCCTGTGCAAATGTATTTGCAGTAAGAAAAGCAAAAATTAGAAGTAACAGGATTGAAAATTTATTTTTCATAATATTATAAGGATTATTTGTTTAAATTTAAAATAAAATTATCTACATTATAGATTGGAACAGCATTTTCATTAATATCTACAGTTCCACGCATTTCTGCCATTAATTTATTCAATGAATTTTGTGCTTTGGAAAATAGATTTTGTGGTAAACTAATAGTATTCGCAATTTTTTCAAAAGTGATATCATTTCTTAGTACCACGATAGCATATAACAATTTCTTTCTCATTATATTATTTTCTCTCAGTTTCTTCGCTCTCAAAACAAAAGGGTATCTCAAAATAGGTATAAGAAAGAAAGATATTGAGAAAATCATAGGAAACCAACCCAGTGCAATTTGGAAGAAAACAGGTACATTAATAATTTGTTCTTTATAGAGAATCGGGTCACCTAATGTGTTCAATAAAAAGATTGAGACAATTAAGTTAAAAGTATTCATTAGAATAATTCCTGCATTTCTACCGGTGGAATTACCGTTCATTACGGCTGGTTGTTCCACTTCGTCGTAATAATAAATGATTTGTCCGCCATCCAAATCTTGAGATTGAGAATGGAGCATATTGGTGAAATCTGCAATGACATTTCCATCATCATCAATTTCCAATTCACCACTAAATTTGGCTGCATATTCTGCAAGTAATTCTTCAGCTTTATTCATTGTTACTCCAGAAAGAAGCACAATGTCTGCAGCAGTTAATCTTCCGTTAGAAACTTTCCTCAAATAAGCCAACGTTTCTCTTTTATCACCCAATTCATCTTTAGGAGGAACTTCCGGACCAAAAACAAAATGAAAAACTGCTTGTACGAAATTTTTACCTTTATTTTTCGGTTTTTCATATTGTTTATATCGCAAACCGGATGGATCTGTCATCATTTGAATACGATTGGAAAATGAAATCCAATACATCCCTTCGAATATTGCTCGGAATAATCCTCCAAAAATGCTTAAATCCGGTCCACGCCTGTCACGATCATTCCCACCAGACATTGAAAGTGCGATAATAATTATAACGAATACTACAGTATATACAATGAGTATTATTCCTGTTAATGCCTTGTAAATTGCCTGAAAAACTTTCCAAAGCACATTCAGAAAATTCTGCATAACTTCAGCAAAGGATTTCTTCCCGATTTTTTCCAAAGGATAAATAAACTGGAATAAAAGCTTGCCGTTTTCGGGATTCATCGTTACTTTAGCACGATAAATTTCAAGCAGTCTTTTTACTGAATCATTGATTTCAAATAAAGAATATCCAGTTTCAGCTGCTAAATCTTCCGGTGAAAATCTTCCTCTGGTTTTGGGTAATAATTTCTCAACCTTTAATAAAATTTCTTCTTGTTTTGTTTGAGCCATATTAACTTTTTTTAAATTCACTATTTAATATAAACGAATTTATCCGAAAAGATTGAAATTCATTTTAATAACTTTTACATTTTGCAAGTTTTACTATATATATAACAAAAAAAACTGCTAAAAATTACATATTTAAACAATTATTTTTTCATACTCGTTAATTTTGCAATATATAAATCAATGAAACATGAAAAAATATCTACTAATTCTTACTATTTTTCTTTCTGCATTCTCTGTCCATTCCCAGAAAAGCGATATTGAATATGCAAATCAATATCTGCAGGACGGGCATTACGAGAAATCAATTGAGTATTTTTCCAAAATTCTGCAAATAAATCCCAAATTTACTGCAGCAATTTATTCCAGAGGTACTGCGTATTTGAGGTTACAGAAATTCAGTCAGGCTGAAATGGATTTTACAAACGTACTTGAGCGTGATGAAGAAAATACGAAAGCATTGCTTGGCAGAGCAATATGCTATAGGAATATGCAAAAATATCAAGAAGCTATACGTGATTTAGACAAAGCCGTAAAATTGGATTCAACTTATTTTGAATGCTATTACGAAAGAGCGAATATTTTTTATCATTTGGAAGAGGACAAAGAGGCACTCAAAGATTATTCCAAAGCAATTTCCATTAATCAGAATTATGACCTTGCGTATTATGGCAGAGCATTGATTTATTACTATGCTAATAAAAAGGAAGAAGCAATCACTGATTTCAGAAAATTTCTATCTATACATAATCAGAATGACTCTTTGCGGGCTGGTTCAGAAAGAGTATTAAATTATCTGACTGAAGAGGATTAAATGCGAATTGCCTATCTTTCAACCTTTTTTCCTTTTCGTGGTGGAATTGCACAATTTAATGCTTCTCTTTTCAGGGAATTTGAAAAAGATAATGAAGTTCGTGCTTTTACTTTCAAAAGACAGTATCCGAACTTTCTTTTTCCCGGAGAAACTCAAATGGTTTCCGAAAAGGATAAGGTAGATGAAATTCCTTCTTCAAGGCTCGTAGATACAATCAATCCTTTTTCATACATTACTGCTGCATCAGCAATCAATAGATTTCAACCGGAATTGATGGTTTCAAAGTTCTGGATGCCTTTCTTTGCACCGGCTTTAGGGTATATTTCCGGAAAATTAAAGAAGCATGGGACAAAAAATATTTGCGTTCTGGATAATGTTATCCCTCACGAAAAGAGAATAGGCGACATTGCTCTAACCAAATATTTCCTGAGCAGGCAAAGCGGATTTGTCTGCATGAGTGAAACAGTTCGTAAAGATTTACTGACTTTGAAGCCGGATGCAAAATACATTATGTTTCCCCATCCGCTATATGACCACTTTGGAGAAAAAATATCTGCTGAAGGAGCGAGGGAAATTCTAAATATTCCTAAGGATAAAAAAGTTCTTTTATTCTTTGGGTTCATCAGAGATTACAAAGGACTCGATATTTTGATAAATTCGCTGAAAATGTTGCCAGAAGATTATCATTTAATTATTGCCGGTGAAGTATATGGAAATTTTACAAAATATGATGATTTGATTAAGGAATTGAATTTGAAAAATAAAATAACCTTGGCAGTGAAATACATTAGCGATAAAGAGGTCCCCATGTATTTTTCTGCTTCGGATGTATGCGTATTACCATATAAATCTGCAACTCAAAGTGGAATTGTGAGTATATCTTATCAGTTTAATTTACCTCTTATTGCAACTGATGTAGGCAGCTTGAAAGAGATGATTGAACCATATAACGCAGGTTTGATGATAAAGGAAGTATCCTCTGTCGCATTATCCGATGCTATCAAAAACTATTTTGACAATAATCTGAAAGAAGAATTTCAGCAAAACATGACTGTTTACAAAGAAAAATACAGTTGGGGTAATTTGGCAAAAGCTATAAAGGAATTTTATCAAACCCTTTAATTAAAATTAGTTTTGATTTGTTTTATATTGATTTAACAAGTTAGCTAATAAAGAAAAGACGGGAAAACCCGCCTCTACTTATTCTCAATTCTTATACTATTCTGCTTTCTTTTCCTTGATGTAATCAAAAGTTGGTTTGGCTTTTTGAGTAATACATTCTTTATGGATAATCACCTTATTAATTTCAGGAGTATCAGGCAAAGAGAACATAACAGGAATGAGGATTTCCTCAACAATACTGCGTAAGGCTCTTGCTCCTGTTTTACGTTTCTTTGCTTCAAGGGCAATTGCATGCAGAGCATCATCTTCCACAACTAACTGCACTCCGTCTAAACCAAGCAATTTTTCATATTGTTTGATGATTGCATTTTTCGGTTCGAGCAAAATATTGATTAAAGCATCTACGTCCAAATCGTGCAAGGAAGTGATAACTGGCAAGCGGCCAACGATTTCAGGAATAAAACCGTATTTCACCAAGTCATCAGGTTCAACTTGCTTGAGCAGCAAATAAGAATCTTCAATTTTTAGAACAGGTTCAGAAGTGAATCCAATAGAGGATTTTTTCATTCTTTGAGCGACAATTTTTTCTAGTCCTTCGAATGCACCACCTACAATGAATAATATATTTTTTGTATCCAAATAAAGTAATTTCTGTTCGGGATGCTTTCTGCCGCCTTTTGGAGGAATTCCCGAGCGAGTTCCTTCCAAAATTTTCAATAATGCCTGCTGAACACCTTCTCCTGACACATCACGGGTAATACTGCGTGATTCACTTTTGCGTGTAATTTTGTCAATTTCATCTATGAAAATGATACCTTTTTCTGCTTTTGCAACATCATAGTCCGCATTTTGGATAAGATTCAGTAAGAGGGTTTCCACATCATCACCCACATAACCTGCTTCAGTCAAGGTAGTTGCATCTGCTATTGCAAAAGGTACTTTTAGGATATTTGCAAGAGTACGTGCCAATAATGTTTTACCGGTTCCTGTCGGACCAATCAGCAAAATATTACTTTTTTCCAATTCTACGTCATCAGATTCTTTATTGGAAAAAATTCTTTTATAGTGATTATAAACTGAAACGGAAAGTATAATTTTTGCATCATCTTGCCCAATTACGTATTGGTCTAGTGTTCTCTTGATTTCTGAAGGTTTTGGAAAATTAAATTTTGGAATTGCATTTTCACGCTGAAATTTAACTTTTTCTTTCAAAATATCGTTTGCACTTTCTATGCAATGATTACAAATGAGTACTCCTCCGGCACCTTCAATGAAATTTTCAACTTCATTGGAATGACGTCCGCAAAAAGAGCAATTTGAATTTTTCAGATTTTTCGACATTCTTTACTTACCCAATTCTTCATTTTTGGAGATGATTTTATCAATTATTCCATATTTCACTGCTTCTTCAGCAGTCATATAGTTGTCCCTGTCAGCATCTTTGCGAATATCGTCTAAAGATTTTTTAGTGTGTTTTGCAATGATATCATATAGATTTTCACGAGTACGAATGATTTCCTTTGTGTAAATTTCAATATCTACAGATTGACCTTGAGTACCACCGGATGGTTGATGCATCATAATTCTTGAATTTGGCAATGCAAGGCGCTTACCTTCAGCTCCGGCAGTGAGTAATAACTGACCCATAGAAGCAGCCATACCAACACAAATAGTAGAAACATCTGGTTTGATAAATTGCATAGTATCGTAAATCGCTAAACCTGCAGAAACGCTTCCACCCGGTGAATTTATATAAAGACTAATGTCTTTTTCAGCATCTTCACTAGCTAAAAAGAGAAGCTGTGCGATTATCAAATTTGCAACATAATCATCAATTGGACTACCCAAAAAGATAATTCTGTCTTTGAGCAATCTTGAATAAATATCATAAGAGCGTTCACCACGGCTGGTTTGCTCGACTACCATTGGAATTAATTGATTTTGCATATTTCCCTGCTTTTTTTTTGACTTTTAAGACGAATTTTGATAGCTACAATTTTTTTTAGCAATAATTAACAAATATTATTTATTTTTGAAAAAAATAAAAGTATTTTTTAAGAATAAAATCTCGAAAATAACGTTTAAAAAGTATTCCGAAAATTTATAATAAGAGGGAAAATTATGATATCTGAAACACTGCAAAATGCAATTAATAAGCAAATTATCAGAGAAATGTATTCATCAAACTTGTATTTATCCATGGCTGCATATTATGCATCAATTAATTTGAATGGATTTGCCAATTGGATGAGAATTCAAGCGGAAGAAGAAATGGCTCACGCTTTGAAGTTTTTCGATTATGTCCTGGACCGTGGCGGGAATGTGGCACTTGGTGCTATTGATGCACCTCAGGTTAAATGGGATAATGAAGTTGCTCCATTCGAAGATGCATATGCTCATGAGCAAAATGTTACTGCTTGGATTAATGAATTGATGGATTTATCACATTCTGAAAAAGATTATGCTGCAATCAGTTTCTTAAACTGGTTTATTGATGAACAGGTCGAAGAAGAAAAGAATGCAAGTGAAATTTTAGACCGTTTGAGTCTGACTCATTCCTCACCTGCGAGTTTATTTCTTTTGGATAATGAATTGAAACAAAGAGTGTTTGTTCCTCCAACCGCATGATATAGCAACAATAATTATTCTAAAAAAAAGACGCTCATGGGCGTCTTTTTTTATATTTGCTTGAAATTTAATTACTTACGAAATAATATTTTCAATTTCCTCAAGCTGCTTTTCAAAGAAAAATTCATTTGATATTTTTCCGGAATTCTTATGATATTTCTTATAATTTCTTTCCAATTCTTCCATTTTTTCAATAATTTCTTCTTTCTTTAATGTTTTCGGGATGATTACACCATTATCATAATCTGCCACAACTTTATGCAATGCCGGTAAATCGCTCACCAACACCGGCAGACCACAGGAAATATATTCGAAAAGTTTATTGGGTAAGGCCAATTCGTATGAAAAAGAAATAGGTTCAATTATGCTCATACCGATATCTGCGGATGCCGTAATATTGAGCAATTCTGAGTATTCCACTTCCGGATGGAAAAACACAACCTTTTCAAGTGAATTATCTTTAACATATTTGCGATATTTCTTTTCGAAGCCTCCTGAACCAATAATGCAAAATGCATATTTCTCCTTCAATTCTCTGAAAGCATTTAATAGAGGCAATATTCCTCGTCCGTTCAGCAAAACACCCTGATAAATGATAATCTTTTTATCTTTTGGAATATTAAATATATCTCGCAGGTAATCTGTCCTGACAATATCCTTTTTACGGGGATAATTATAGATCACGCTGAAAGGAGTATCTGTCTTAAAATAGGATTTCAAATATTCAGCATCAAGTTCACCCGATACGACGAAATGGTCAACTTTGCGTACAAACCTTTTTTCCAGACGAGAAATGATTTTTTGTTTATTCATACTTGCAGAAAGTGGTCCCAATGCTGAAAAAATTTCCCTTGAGTCGTAAATAATTTTAGGTTTATTCTTATTCTTTTTATTTACTTTCTTTGCAATACTAATTGCAGCTTGCAAGGAATAAAGATCTGCTGCAAAAATATACTTAACTCCATTGCGGTAAAATGGATATTTGTGGTAAAATGACTTGTGCAAAAATTCTGCCCATTTCAAAACATATCTTTTCAATATTACCTTAAATCGGACAGAATCACTGCCAAGATAAGATTTCTTTTCATATTTACCAGTAAGTGAAATTGTAAAAACACTTTTTCCTGCAGATTTGAACATATCAATAAAGTTCCTGCTTCTTCCATCAGTTCGGAGGTCAGAAAATGAAATTAAGATAATATCGAAATGTTCGTTTTGTATCATTTGAATTTATAGTGAAATGTACTTCGCAAAATTCCACGTGAATTAAATCTTTCCTTAAAATTGATTAATCCGAGTGATGGAGTCATTGGGTCTTCCGCTTTTGTATCTTGCGAAACCCCAATGTCTATCCACTTATATCCGTTTTCAGTAGCCCATCTTACTGTTTCATACATCACGAGATAGATCGGTTTCAGATGCTCGAATTCATATAGAAGCATATTGTAAAAACAAAGTACAACATTTCCATTTGCAAGGAAAAGCCAAGAACCTGCAATTGGTAATTCACCATAATATACAAGCATTAGTTTCACTTTATCCGGCATCAAATCACGAATTCTCAGCATATCTTCTAATGAATGTGTGGGAAGTACATCATGTCGTGCTTTATTGCTCAGCAAAATATTATTGAATGTTTCATAATCTTCTGAATCCTCAATCCTTAAATTATCTTCACGAAGAATTTTATGAATTGTCTTTCTGGCAGTTTTATCGAAATATTTCAAAAAATCTTTCCCGTGCTTCAGGTCAATGGCATGAGAAATATAGTGTAATTCGAAATCGAATTTCCGATAGAGCATCGCATATTCAATATGCTGATTATAATTCGTAGAATACATTATTGGGGGAGGAATTAGGAAAATTTCTTCTGTTCCTTCACTTCGGAAATAATCCATCATTGCATCCACTAAATTCAAAGCAATATCGAAAGGAATATCACCGGCAACGATTGAGCCGTAACTTGCACCGACAGGCGACCAGTAAGTCCTTCCATTTTCTTTGAATCCACCGGGTAATACAGCGAGCAGTTTGCCATCCTGCCAAAAAGTTAAATTTGAAAACTCAAACTTTCCGTGTGTATGATAATCCAAAAAGACTAAATTGTGGAACATTGTTCCATTATTTGATTCAGCTACCAATTTTTCCCAGGCATCATACATAGATGAATTATAGGGGATTACTTCAATTTTGGACATAAAATTTCCGATTATTTGAAAGATTCAAGATAAATTTTTGCAAACTCTTTTGCTTTAGTGAGCATTTCAGCATTAGGCATCCACTGCACTTTGAAAGGGGCTGCTGCAATTTCAAAGCCACCTGAACCTAAGTGTTCATTCATCATGTCTATTGGTTTTGGACTCCAACCATAAGAACCGAAAGCAGCTGCTTTCTTGTTTTCAGGTCCCATATTGCAGATTTCTTCAAGCAAACCTGCGATTGTGTTCAATATACCATTATTAATAACTGAAGAACCCACCAGGATACCCTTGGAACGGAATACATTTGTCATAATATCGCTTGAATCTGTTTTGCCGGCATGGTAAATTTTTACGTCTAATTCAGGTTCAAGTTCTTTCATTTCTTCAGCAATAGTTTCAGCGATTTTAATTGTTGCACCATACATTGAATCATAAAAGATTGTAACCTGATTTAATTGATAAGCATCTGACCAAAGACGATATTTTTCCAAAATTTCAGGGATATATTCCTTCCAGACAACTCCGTGTGCAGGACAAATGAAATCAAGTGGCAAATTCATTTCATCGAGCTGCTGCATTTTCTTTTTTGCTTTGTTTGCAAACGGGAATATAATGCTGGCATAGTATTTTTCTGCTTCGTCCATTATTTCGCTTTTTCTTGAATCATAATCGAAAATTGAAGTTGCAGCAAAATGATGTCCGAAAATATCATTTGAGAAAAGTACATTTTCATTATTCAAGTAGCACATCATTGTATCTGGCCAGTGGAGCATAGCTGCATCTATGAATAACAATTCATTCTTTCCCAAAGAAATTTTATCACCCGTTTTCACAATTTGGAAATTCCAATCTTTATGGTATTGTCCCTTAATTGCTTTGGCTCCGCTAGCTGTACAAATGATTGGTGTATTGGGAATACGTTCCATCAAATACGGTAAAGCACCGCTATGGTCAGGTTCTGAGTGATTTACTACTATATGATCAATGGAATTCAAGTCAATAATTGTTTCCAGATTGGATATGAAATCAGTAGCGTATGGTGCGTAAACTAAAT
The DNA here is from genome assembly GCA_001804565.1 of Ignavibacteria bacterium GWF2_33_9. Lineage (GTDB taxonomy): Bacteria > Bacteroidota > Ignavibacteria > Kapaibacteriales > UBA2268 > GWF2-33-9. The sequence continues at coordinate 41,871 of MHAC01000002.1, forward strand.
CAACAAGGACAGTTTTTTCATCCTGAATCAAATAAGAATTATAAGAAGAGCCATGATGTGTGGAAATTTGATCTCCATGGAATCCACGAAGATTATAATCCATTTTTCCTACCCATTTTACTGATGGTGAAATATCTATAATCATAATTATCCTAAAAGTTTTATTACAAAAATAACAAATTAAGTTTGAAAACTAAGTAGAATAAATATCCTTATAGATGCTCCTTAATTTTTTTGTAAACATCTTCGTTGGAAAATGAAATTACATTAGTTTCACCTGTGACATACATGAAATTCTTGTCACCCGCCCAACGTGGGACAATATGGAAATGAATATGACCGGGCACACCTGCTCCTGCCACCTCTCCGATATTTACTCCGATATTATATCCATGAGGTC
>MHAC01000002.1:42290-44189 GCA_001804565.1 Ignavibacteria bacterium GWF2_33_9
GCAATACATTCTTTGGTAGTTATACTGATTTCAGTTAGTATTACGTCCGATAAATCAGTAAAATTTTTGGTATGCTGCAAAGGTGCAATCAGCAAGTGTCCGCTGGTATAAGGGAATTTATTGAGCATAATTATGCAATGCTCTTTCCGTTTAAGAATTAATCTTTCGCAATCATTTTCAGTATCCTCCACAGCTCCGCAAAAGAAACATTCCTCTTTAGCGGGCTTATCCTTTTCTTTGAAGGAATCAATATATTTCGAGCGCCAGGGTGACCAAAGAAAATCCATATTCATTTATTATGTTATTGTTTCAAAATTAAGTAAAAATTATGTAATAAGGGCAAAATTTGTATTGATAGGTAATATAAAATGGTATTTTGAGTATTGTCATTCTGAGCGAAGTGAAGAATCTAAGTTCTATTCAAAGTATTTAAAGTCGTCAACAAGTAATTTGTATATTTCTTCTTTTACGAGTTTTGTCTTTTCGGATATTTCTTTGAATATTTCGTTCAAATCTGTTGCATTATTTAATTCGGCAAATTTACGGATTTGTATCAAGCCGGAGTTTGGTGTAAGGAAATCAGGATATTCAAAGTATTTGAAATAGGGCTCATCTTGTAAGCCAACATTCCTGATTATTCCCAATTGGCAATATTTCGAGGCAAATGTTTTGTATAATTTCTTTATTGCTTCAACTAAATCATAAGCCAAAGATGGAGTTGAAACAATTTCTTTCTGAAGGACGGTTGACCAGAAACTTTCTGGATTAATTGGTGAAAGTGGATTATCGACCATTACTTCGGGTGCACCAACTACCGGATTGTCTTTTTCAAATTTCGTAACGACACAGCGGTTTTCGGCAAGCGCAAAGGCAAAACATAAAGAATAGAAATACTTTTCTTTTTCTTTTGAAATGTTTGGAGCCCAAATATCGTACTGATTAGCCCAAATCGGATATCTTCCATTGAATGCTTTTGTAAGAGCAAACCAACTAAAGGTGCATTTCGCCGAATCTAAATCATAAGCACAAAAACTTCTATTATCTGCAGGACCGCTGAAAACTTTTGTTTGATTTAAATTAATAAAGACAGTATCAAGTCTAAACCAAACTCTATCAGGTTTATTTGAAAATCTATTACAAGTGTCATTTCTTAATCTAACTGGTGTTACATCATCCATAAATCCAATAAATGAACCATCAGTAAAACCATGAGGTGCTTTTACTCTGATATGCCTATCATCTTTTAAGGGGAAACCACTAATAATTTTTAGATTAATTTCATCCTTATTTCTGTTCCTATAGATATTATACCTTGGCTGGATAATAACCTTTTGATTTTTATCAATTAATTCCGGTAATGTATTTCTGATTTCACCTCTTGAATTATCATATTTAATAGTCTTTGACTTTTTTAAAAGTGGATTCAAATTTGAATTGATTTCTTCTAATTTTGCATCCCAATTAATTGCTAAATCTTTTTTAATGAAATGAGTAAAATCTTTTAATTTTACATTATTCTTATTACCTTTTTCATTAAAATTATAACTCCAGATTGTGAAAGAGAGGGGCCATTTACCATCAATCTTGAAGAATTCTTTGCCGGTAATTATAAAACCGTTTTCAAATTTGAAGTATTTATCGAATTCTTTACGAAAAGCGGCATAAGTCGGACGAGGTATTAACCATGAAGTAGGAGTAAATATCATCAAGATTGGCTTTAGTTCAGAATTTTCAGAATTCTGCAATTTAGCGATATTAATAATTTGAGCCAAAAATGCCAAATACCTTTCCTTTCCTGCATCTTGACCGGTTAGAGCCAATATATTCTTATCAATTTCATATTCAGATTCAGTTTTTTCCCTTGCTTCTACGTTTTCATCAGTATTCTAGTATTCTTAT
>MHAC01000003.1:0-3467 GCA_001804565.1 Ignavibacteria bacterium GWF2_33_9
GGTTTTGGTATAGTCATTGTTAAGGGTCTTAATCTGGTACCAAAGCCGCCTGCCATAATTACTGCTTTCATATTACCTCGAACTCATTGATAACTTAAATTAAATTGAAATTTAAAATTGAAAAACTAATTTTGTATTAACATTGAATTTCAAATTAGTAAATTTGTATTAATTTTAAATATAAAAGTTGAAAAAAGTGAAAATTTTAATTACAGGTGCAACAGGTTTTATTGGGAGTCATTTAGTTGATAGATTTCTTACAAATAATAATGATATTAAAGTTATTGTTCGTAAGTCAAGTAATTTAAGATGGATAGAAAATTTACCCGTTGAATTGTCTTATGCTTCATTTTATGATATTTCTGCTCTGGAAGAAGTAGTCAAGGATGTAGATTATGTTTACCACGTAGCCGGCTTAACTGCTGCTAAAAACTATGATGAATTTCTAAAAGCAAACAGAGATGCTACAAAAAACTTACTTCAGGCATGTCTTAACGTCAATTCAAATTTGAAGAAATTTGTTTTAATAAGTAGTCAGACTGTAGCTGGACCTTCAAGATCATTTGATTTACCGGTTACAGAAAATGATACTCCACATCCCATTACTTCTTATGGGAAAAGTAAAAAAGAAGGAGAAGATGTTGCAATTTCTTTTATGAGTCAACTTCCAATAACAATTGTTAGACCTCCTGCAGTATATGGACCAAGAGATACTGCAATCAAGGATATTTTTAAAACTGCAAAAGCCGGATTGGGAGTGCTTATTGGATTTAGTAAGAAATATGTAAGTTTAATCCATAGTACAGATTTAGTTAGAGGAATTGAATTAGCAGGAACTTCTGAAAAATCTACCGGTCAAATATACTTTATTACATCAAGTAGGTTTTATACTTGGAATGAAATAATGGATTTGATGAAAAAAGTAATGAATAAGAAAATGTTTGTCACATTAAAATTACCTCATTTTTTAATTTTATCAATAGCATGGATTTCAGGATTTTTAGGTAAATTCTCTGCAAAACCTCCTGTATTTGATTATGAAAAAGGGATAGATTTCATTCAGGACTACTGGACTAGCTCTCCTATGAAAGCTAAGGAAGAATTAGGTTTTGTTTCGGAAATTTCAATTGAGGATGGCATAAAAGAAACTTTTCAATGGTATATTGATAATAAGTGGATATAAGCAGAAAACTATATGAATAAAATCTTTCGCATAATAGCAATTGTCCTATCAACAGTATTAATCTTATTTGCAACTGTAAGTTTCCTCCTAAAATTTTACAGAGTTTCAACAGCTAATGAAGAAAAGGAATTTTCTTCATTAGCTGTTGTTGCCGATGTTGAGATTGTTTATAATAAAATTGGAATTCCACATATTTATGCTGATTCCAAAGAAGATTTATTCTTTGGAATAGGTTTCTCACAAGCAGAAAACAGACTCTGGCAAATGGATTTTTATCGTCGTATTGCCGAAGGAAAACTGTCTGAAGTATTGGGAGATAATTATATTTTAACAGATAAATTTATGCGTTCTATTGGTATTCCAAGTATAACTTCAGAGATTTACCAGAAAATGCCAAATTCTACCAAGATGGCATTGCAGAAATTTTCTGATGGTATAAATTATTTTATTGAACAAAATAATCAAAATTTTCCATTAGAATTTTCAATTTTGGGATATAAACCTGAAAAATGGCGACCCGAAAATTGCATTGAAATTCAACGATTGCTTGCTCTTCAAATGACTCCAAGCGTTTTGACTGATATAATCTTTTCTCAAATTACAAATTTCCGTGGAATAGAATTCACAAAACTATTATTACCCAATTTTCAAGGTAAAAAACAATTTAATCCTATAAATCCTACTTTTTCAGACCAGGATTTTATCGATACATTAAGGGAATCAGACACTCTTCAAAATATTTATTTCAAAAATACTAAGGAAGTTTTTGAAAAAATTGGAATTAACGATTTTAATGGAGGAAGCAATTCTTGGGTTATCAGAAAAAAAACAGATAGCACATACAGAGCAACTTTAGCTAATGATTTACATTTGCCAATGACAACACCTTCAATCTTATTCCAAATTCAAGCTTTTTCAGATGATAATTTTCATGTAACCGGCTTTACAATTCCTGGAATTCCATTTGTTGTTTCTGGTCGCAATGATAATATTGCTTGGGGTTTTACAAATATGTTGGCAGACCAATTTGATTATTTCGAAGAAAGAATTAATAAAAATGGTAATAAATTTTTAAATCAGGATTCAGTTTTTACTCCTATAAAATTTATAATTGATACTATTCACGTCAAAGACAAGAATTATTACAGATACTATCAAAGATTCACAGATCGTTCATGTATAATAAGTGATTTTCATATTTACAATTCAGAATATTTATTTTTGCAGAAAAAGAGAAAAACAAATCAAAAAAATATTTCTTATTCTTTCAATTGGACAGGTAAAATACCGACAGATGAATTAACAGCACTTTTCAAGATAAATTCAGCAGAAAACTGGAATGAATTTCTTCAAGCTACAAGTCACTGGTGTACTCCTGGTGTTGTTTTTTCTTATGCGGATGCTGATGGGAATATTGCAAACAGACCTTCAGCTTTAATTCCGGAAAGAGAGAAAGAAATAAATCCGTGGTTAGTAAATAAATATAGAAAAGTACACTTTGAATGGAAAACAGAAACCTTAAATAAATTAAGGTATTCCTTCAATCCTTCCTCAAACTATTTGGCTTCTGCAAATAATAGTTTTTTTGATTCAAGTTATTCGTACATATCTTATTATTTCGACAATGATTCCAGAATAAAAAGAATTTACGAATTCTTGAGCAAACTGAGAGATTTTGAATTGAGAGATATGAAGAATATGCAATTGGATGTATATTCATATTATTCGAAATCCATAATGAATATTGTACTTCCAATATTAAATCATTCAAAATCTATTATGTCAAATAAAGAATTAGAAATCCTCAAAGACTTGAATAAATGGGATTTCAGAATGACTGGAAATGATATTTGTCCAACAGTTTTTAATGCTTTTCTTCTGAATTTAATTTATAATACATTTCACGATGAACTTGGTGATGAATTTTTCCTGGATTATACTTATTATTCTACCATCCCATATAATAGAATTTTAGAATTATTAAATTCAAGGTCAGGATTATTTTTCGACAATAATAAAACTGAAACTAACGAGAATTTCGCCTTTACGGTTTTTAAAAGTTACCAAGATGCACTTAAATATCTGAAGGATTTTTCGAAAAATCCTACTTTAGAAAAATGGAAATGGTCTGATTTTCACAGATTGAAAATCAACCACATTTTCAGTAACAATAAACACTTACAGGATATATTTGCAAATTACTCTGTTGGTTTAAGTGGAAGTTGGTCAACAATTAATTATGGTAACTGGGAATTCCGTAAACCATTCAATATTAGAACCGGTG
>MHAC01000003.1:3475-46887 GCA_001804565.1 Ignavibacteria bacterium GWF2_33_9
ATAGTATTATACCAGGCGGCATATCCGGCGATCCTACAAACTTAAATTATAATAATCAAATTCGTATATGGTCGAATGGAGGATATTTTAAGATTATTCACTCCAAAAATAGAATTGTATCTAACAACAAAAGAATCTTCCATTCTATAAAATAAAAATCTATTTAAAAAAAAATAATGAATTCGATTCATTATTGATTTTTTTTAATTAATTTAGATTAAATATTTTTTTCACTAAACTTAAAAGTTATATGAGATTCAATACTATTTCTGAAGCATTTCTTAGTATTTGCAATAAGCATCAAGATAAAAAAACAGCTTTCATCTATAAAGACCAGGATGGAAAAACTCAGGAAATAAACTTTACTGACCTGAAAGATCGTGTTGATTGCCTTACTTTGGGTTTAATGGAATTAGGTATACATCAATATGACAGAGTTGGTATTGTGGCTGAAAACAGATTGGAATGGATAATATCGGATTTGGCGATTGTTAACATGGGAGCAATAGATGTTCCGGTTTTCCCTACATTAACACCAAAGCAATTGGAATATATCTATAACAATGCCGAAGTTACTGCTATCATTGTTTCCAATAACTTTCAACTCAAAAAAATTCTGGAAGTAAAAGAAAATATACCTACTTTGAGACATATTTTTGTTATGAATGATTCTTTCACATCAACTGATTTGAGCGTAAAACCACTAAGAGAACTTATTGAAAGAGGATATCAAGCAAAAAAGAAACAAAACTGTGATGACATTTTAACCGCTGCAAGAATTAAAGTTAAAAGTGATGATATTTTAACCATAATTTATACAAGTGGTACTACCGGTGAACCGAAAGGAGTTATGTTAACACATAAAAACATTTTATCAAATTTTGAAGGAGCAATCAAAGCAATTGCATTCAAAGAAGATGATACATCGGTTAGTTATCTACCTCTTTCGCATTCATACGAAAGAACAACAGGCTATTACACCTTATTCTTTATCGGCGTAACAATTGCATTAGCGGACTCAGTAGAAGGACTATTACCATTTATTCAAGAAGTGAAACCAACTGTATTCACTACAGTACCTCGATTTCTACAGTCTGTGAAAAAACGTATTATTTCCAATGTAGAAAAAGAAGGTGGTGTAAAATTAAAAATTTTCAATTGGGCTGTAAAAACCGGTAGCGAGTTTATTCGCAAAAAAGCAAACAACAAGAATACACTTGGAATTGCACTGCAAATGAAAATTGCAGACTCATTAGTATTTTCTAAAATCAGAGAAAAACTAGGTGGACGAGTACGTTTGATGGCATCTGGTGGTGCTGCATTACCAGACGATATTCATGAATTTTTCACTGCACTAGGGATAAAACTTGTTCAGGGTTATGGGCTCACAGAAACCTCCCCAATAGTATCTGTTACTCCTGAAGATGATATTGAAATTGGTACTATAGGAGTTCCTATTTTCAATGTACAGGTTCGCATTGCTGAAGACGGTGAAATCTTAGTAAAAGGTGATAATGTAATGAAAGGATATTGGCGTGATAAAGAAGCTACAGAACTTGCTATTGATGAAAATGGATGGCTATATACAGGTGATATAGGTTTAATAACTGAAAGAGGAAATATTAAAATTACTGACCGTAAAAAAGATATTTTTGTTAGCAGTGGTGGCAAAAATATTGCTCCACAACAAATTGAGGGGATTTTATCCCAAAGTAAATACATTGAGAATGCTGTACTGATAGGAGAACAGCGTGAATATTGTACTGCTTTAATAACACCTAGTTATGAAGCACTCGAGGGATTAGCTCAAGATTTCAATATCAAATATCAAAATGTGACTGAATTAATTTCAAATCAACAAATTATCAATACTTTTAAGAAAGAAATTGATTTTTTACAAAAAGATATTGCCAAATATGAAAAAGTGAGAAAGTTTAAATTATTATCTACTCCATTTTCAATTGAAACAGGAGAATTAAGTCCGAAAATGAGCATAAAAAGACATGTTGTTGAAAAGAAATATGCTGAAATCATTGACCAGTTATACTCAAATAATGAATAATGTTGTATAATTATCAGGAAAATTTAAATACACTAAAATTATTAATTAATTGTTTATAACTTTATTAATCGGAATTAATTTTGAAAAGTCTGTACTTAATATTTTTTAGCTTACTGTTCTTGAGCATAAACGCATCTAGTGAGACTTTTACTGTATTGAAACCCAAGGTAAATTATCCCATTTTTGAAAATCAATTATTTTACTTCGATGATAATTTTCAAACAGTTGATTTTAATAGTTCTGATTTAACTTTAGCATTAAACAATAATCCAAAAGATATTGATTCCATTATCATTTTAAATTCCTCGAAAGCTGATTCTATTAACGTTTTTGTAGCGATTGAATTAACAAGTGCTTTCACGAATTATGAGAAGAAAATTTTAAGTGAATATCTTGATTATTTATATTCAATATATCAACTTAAAAAGATAAGTTTAAAGATAGTTTTCTTCAATAAAAATTTTCTTCATCTTTTCGATAATAATTCATTATCTCTTCCATCAATTAATGATTTTTACAATCAACCATTTTATTGCAAACCAGATTTAAATAAGTTGATTGAATTTCAATCTTTTTCTGAATTTAAAAATTCCGAAAGTAAAAAATCTCTTATTTTAATTACTAAATCTTTGCCTATAATAGACGTTCAGAATTTTTCCAATATACTCTTAACAAATTCAATTGATTTAATAAATATAAATTTCAGCAATCGGAAAAGCAATAAATTGAGTGAATTAAGTACATTAATTCAATCTTATTATTTAAATTTGAATGATTTTTCAGATTATAAAGACCTTTTTCCTACTTCAATTTATTTAGCTTTTGGAGGCAAACCATACAAAATTTTCTGGAATGAAAATTTAAATTTTGGAATCCATTCAGTAAACTTAATTTTTCAAGAAAATGAGTCAAATAATTCATTTGAATTATTTAGAAATCAAATTCCTACTTTATACTTCGATAAATTTACTTTAAATTTTGGAATAATTGATTCTGGAATGACATCACAGAAGACTTTGAGAATAAGCTCTAAAAATCAAAATTCAGTTATAAAAAACATTCAATTGCTTAACTCTGATTTCCAATTATTGAATTTTTCACCAAATCTACAGATTACTTCCGAACAACCTTTTGACTTGAAAATCCAGTATGAATCAAAATCAACAGATTTTACTAACACTATGATGTTGATTGAAACCACAGATGGAAAATATTACAAGATTTTTTTACAGGCGGGTTTAAAACCTAAAATTAACGAAACTTTAATTACTTTTTTTGATTCTCTAAACAATAAAGAAATTTACGAATATGAACCATTTACTTTAAAATGGAGTGATTCATATTCCTTAGATACATTCAAAGTGGATTATAAACCTTCTTTAGATTCAAATTGGATAAATATCACAAAATCTGCTACCAACAATACATTCATGTGGAATATACCTAGAATTATGGATTCATTGATTGATATCAAAGTATCGCAAGTAGCAAATGATTTAGTTTCTGATAAAGTAATATTATTAAAAGGACATAATAAGAAAATCACTGAAATTTCATGGAGTCCTAATGACAGTTTGATTGTTACTTCCAGTGAAGACGGAACAATTTTACTTTGGGATTCTAAAACTGGGAAACAAATAAAAACTCTCTTCCAATCTCAATCAAAGGTAATTTCAGGTGTCGATTGGAGTTCTGACGGGAATTATATAGTAATTGCCGCAAACGACACTTTAGTCAATATTTGGAATGTCAAAGATGATATTTTATTTAATACCCTTGATGCACCTGCAAAAGTTGTAAAAGTTAAATTTCTCTATAATAAACAGCAAGTGGTTACTTTTCTTGAAAACGGAACTATATTAATTTGGGATATTATTGATTTAAAAATACTTGCAACTTACAAAAGCGGATATTTCAATATTAATTCTTTCGATATAAATGAATCCTTACCCTTCATTGCAATAGGTACTGAAGAAGGAGATATAATTCTTTGGAATTTTGAAACTGATCAAGTTACAGATTTGGTTACTTTACCAACACCGGTTAATTCAATATGTTTCAGTCCCAATGGTAATAATCTTGCAATTGCATCAATGGATAATAAAGTTAGAATTTACGATATAAACAGTAAAATCAATGTTTTGACTTTATTTGATGTTAACGGACCAATTATGCAAGTAAACTGGCTTAGAAATAAAAAGTATATAATTACAACTCAAGGTAATTTTGTGAAATTATGGTCTCCAATTAATGGCAATTTATTAGAGATATATGATCAACATAATCATCTTGTTTATTATTTAAAATCTAATCATAATGGGAATTTAGTTTCCAGTATTGGCGAAGATAATATTGTACATATATGGTCTCCTTTTGATTCTCCGTTCGAAAGACCTGCATTAATTAGCAATGAAATTACTCAGATTAAAGTTCTACATAAAAATCTCGAAACACCCCAACTCTCATTTCCAAATATTCAAAAGGGAGATACTTTATACTTTTATGATAATTCATTTGCAAGAAATTTAAGTGAATTCCCTGTTGTTGCAGATACATCTTTTTTAACTTCACAAATTCCCAATCTCAAACTTGTAAATCCGGTTTCTGTACTAAATCTTTCTCAAAATAGTTATATCCAATCGGAGTATGAGTTCATTCCACAAGATACTTTGCAACAACTTTCATCTGCATTTATCAAATCAGGCAGCGGTAAATTTGAAAAATCAATACATGCTTTTGTTTACTCAAAATTTTTTGATAGAAAAGTTGGAATAATTGATTTTGGAACATTAAACTTAGGTGAAAAAAAGGATTCTTCGTTTTTTGCATTGCAAAATATTAGTCCATTTGCTTTCAATATTGATTCAGTTAAATTCCTTTCTACTATCGAGAATACTTTTTCAATTAATAATCCTGAAATACCTTATTCTTTAGAAAAATACGGTGGTGTCTTTTTTCCTAAAATTTCTTTCTATCCTAAAAAATCAGGGATAAGTTCAGGCATTTTGAGATTGTTTTTTAAAAATTCAATTCCTGTAGATATTCAGTTAATTGGCAATTCTGTAGCACCTTTGCTTTGGGCTGATTCCGAAATTGAAGCCGGTAAAATATTTTGCGAAAAATATCTCGATACTGCAATTATAATTAAAAACACTGGCACAAGCAATCTAGAAATTCTTAATATTATGTCCCAACAGGATCAGGGTACCATAATTGACAATATGAGCATAGATAATACGATTATCAAACCTTCCGATAGTACATACTTCAATCTCAGAATCCACTCAACAAAGATTGGATTAAATAACATTTTCTTTGAAATTCAAACTAATACGCAATCAAATCTTCAATCAAGTAATCAAATTCATTTAAAATTTCAAAAGGATTCATTGCACCTTGAACCAGATTCAAGTTTTATTAATTTTTATCCTAATTCAGATGTTGATAAAATTATCAAGAAATTGCAGATTCATCAAAAAGGTAATTATTCAACAAAATTAAAATTAATTAATACTCCAAAATATTTTAATTTGTTATCAACAGCATATTCTGATAGTTTAATCAACTTAAGCATCGAATTTATTGGTGGTTATGGATATGATTCTTACACTGATTCACTTGTATTTACCGATGACTGTAATCAAGTTCTTGTAATTGAACTTTTTGCGTTTCCAGATAAATATAAATCTATTGCTCAAGTTGAAAAGAATATTTATATTGATTCATTAATTTGTGAAGATCGTTTTATTTATAAACTAAATATTAAAAATTTAGGAAACTTAAATCTAAATATTGAGAAAATTGAATTAATAAATAATACTATAGGAATTCAGATACCTGATGTAAATAATGTCACCATCAATCAAGCCGAATCGTACTTAGTTCTAATTGATTTTAATTTCAATATTTCAACTGAATTTATTGATACATTAAAGATTTATTCTAATGCTGACAATTTTGAAAACGGTATTATTAATATACCGATGAATATAAAACAAAACCTCCCAAATTATAGTTTTTCAGAAAATAATAAATTATTAGAAAATCAGAAGGCTAACGAGGAAATTGATTTTAATATTCTTTTATATAATCAATCTAACATTCCTATACATCAACGATTTACTAACACTAATACCCTATTTGAATATACATTTGATGGCAATAATGTAATTAATCCAAATGATAGTATATTGATAATAGGAAAGTTCCTTGGAAATGATATTGGAACTAGTAATGTTGACGAATTGACCTATATTGATACTTGCGGTAATGAAATTGTATGTAAAATTGAAATAAATATTATTAATGATGAACATTTGCAAATTTTCGTTTCAGATCCAATTCCAAATCCAACTCTTGATCAAATTACAAAATTTGAGATAGTTTCAAATAAAGATTTCTCCTATAAATATAGACTTTACGATAATATCGGTCGAATAGTCCTATCTCTAAATTACACAAATCAAACACAAAGAGAAGCGACAATTTTTCTCAATCTCCAAAATGTTGCCATAGGAGTGTATCTTATCGAAATTGAAACTAATTATGGAATATTCCTTAGAAAAATTATTAAATTAAAATAAGTAGATTTTAACCTCAAAAAATATTCTATTAGCACAAAATATTTGAAAATAGATTAATTTTTACTCATTTTTAGTGAAAATATAATAAATTTTATTAATTTATATTTTCAATTTTATGTGATTTTACATAACAAAATCAACTTTTGTAAAAAAAAATAAAAGGATTTCAAAATGTCATTATTAAAACAAAAATTAGCTCAGGTATTTCCAGCTCAAAAAGCGGAAATCGGTGCGTTCGTCAAAGAATACGGCGATACACAAGTTTCGACAGTTACATTAAAACAAGCTTATGGTGGTATGAGAGGTGTTAAGGGATTAGTATGCGATACATCAGAAGTTCCACCTGACAAAGGCTTGATTATCAGAGGAATTGAATTAAAACATTTAACTGAAAAATGTCCTGAAGAAATACTCTGGCTCTTACTCACCGGCGAATTACCCAACGAAACAGAATTATTGGATTTGAGAAAAGAACTTTTCGATGCAAGAGAAGTACCTCAGTATGTATGGGATGTAATTAATGCAATGCCCGCAGATTCACACCCAATGGCAATGTTCAATACAGCAGTTTTAGTGATGCAAAAAGAATCTGTTTTTGCAAAAAAATATGCAGAAGGAATGAAGAAAGATGAATATTGGGAAGCTACTTATGATGATGCTATCCAGATTATCGCTAAACTCCCAGCTATTGGTGCTTATGTTTACAGAAAAAGATTTGGTCACGGCGAAAGAATCATTCCTAACGATACATTAGATTGGTCAAACAGTTATGTGCAAATGCTTGGTTTGCCTGATCCAAACGGAGATTTTACAAAATTAATGACTCTTTATCTAAACTTACACTGCGACCATGAAGGTGGTAATGTTTCTGCATATTCATCAGCAACCATCTCATCAGCTCTTTCTGATTTATATTATGCTCTATCCGGTGGTTTAAATGGATTGGCTGGACCTTTGCATGGTTTAGCAAATCAAGAATGTTTGGGTTGGGTTTTGGAAACTCGTGAAAAATTCGGAGGTGCTCCTACTCACGAACAATTAAAAGATTACGCATGGGAAACTTTGAATTCCGGTAAAGTAATTCCTGGTTATGGACATGCTGTTCTTAGAATTACTGACCCAAGATTTGATGCTTTCTTAGCATTCGGTAAAAAATATATGGGAGATGATCCTGTATTTTTGACTGTTCAAAGAGTGTTTGAAACTGTACCTGATGTTTTGAGACAAGTTCAAAAAATTAGTGACCCTTGGCCAAATGTTGATGCCGGTTCTGGTGCTTTGCTTTATCATTACGGATTGACTGAGTTTAGTTATTACACAGTACTCTTTAGTATTTCAAGAGCATTGGGTATCGCTGCTCAAGCGATTGTAGCACGTGCAATGGGTTATCCAATCACAAGACCGAAATCATTGCCAACAAAAGGTTATATGAAGTTAGTTCAACAATAAAAAAAGGAAGAAAAATGAAGATAACTGTTATAGGTGCAGGTAATGTTGGAGCGACAGTTGCTCAATTGCTTGCAAATCAAGAATTAGCAAATGAAATAATACTGGTTGATGTTCTTGAAGGTATTCCTGAAGGAAAATCATTAGATATGTATGAATCGATGCCAGTTTTAGAATCTGATTCAAAAATTTTTGGTACATCAAACTATGAAATGACTGCAGATTCAGATATCGTTATACAAACTGCAGGTTTAGCCCGTAAACCTGGTATGACTCGTGACGATCTTTTAATTAAAAATGCAGAAATCGTATCCAGTTGTATTTCACAAGCTTTTAAATATTCACCAAATGCATTTTACATTATTGTCTCTAATCCTTTAGATGTAATGACATTCTTAGCAGGTAAAGTTACCGGTCTTCCACGCAACAAAGTTGTTGGAATGGCTGGTATTCTTGATACTGCAAGATACCGTTCATTTATTTCCATGGAAATTGGTGTTTCAATGCAAGATATTCAAGGAATGATTTTAGGTGGTCATGGCGATACAATGGTCCCACTTCCAAGATATACCACTGTTGCAGGTATACCTGTTACTGATTTAATTCCAAAAGACAGAATGGATGCAATTTGTGCTCGTGCTGCAGGTGGTGGTGGTGAAATTGTTAAATACCTGAAAACAGGTTCAGCTTATTATGCTCCTGCTGCTGCTGCTGTTCAAATGGTTGAATCAATCGTTAAAGACCAGAAACGAATTTTGCCTTGCTCTGTTATGCTCGAAGGTGAATATGGCGTCACAGGCGCTGTGGTTGGTGTTCCTGTTAAGTTAGGTAAAAACTGTGTTGAAGAAATAATTGAACTTAAATTAAATGATGAAGAAATGACTGCTTTCAATAAATCTGTTGATCACGTACGTGGTACGATGAAAGAAGCTTCTGAATTGTTAAAATTATAGTTCAAATGCAGTACTCTCAAAAGGCTGTCTATTTGGACAGCCTTTTCCTTTTTTTGAATTATGAATTTTATTCATTTTTCATTTTTCTTAATTTTACATGTTTAAAATAGTTTCTTTTTAATTTTCATAGATTTACAAACGAAAACAATATGTGTTACATAAATTATTTAATTTTTTTTAATAGGTTTTGGTACAAAAATGATTTTTATTTGTTATTAAAGTAAAGAAAGTTGCAACTTTCAGAAAACAAGATAAAAAAATGCAAAAGACTAAAGAAAAAAATATAAAAGTGATAATTACAGTTTTTCCGGTTTTTTTCTTTTTACTTTACACTTCCAAACCACAGATTATAATAAACGAAGTTCAAAATTGCAATGTAACAACTTTGTTTGATGAAGACGGCGACACTCCTGATTGGATAGAACTATATAATACAAGTGATACAACAGTAAATTTGCTGAATTATAGTATCACTGACGATAGCAATTTTCCTCAAAAATGGATATTTCCTGATATTTCAATTCCTCCTCACGAATACTTGCTTTTATTTGCATCAGGTAAGGATAGGAAAAACCAAACATATGGTCAAAGTAATTCTAGTTCAGGATTTGGACATTGGAAACAAAGAGATGATTTTACATTTCAATATATCGTTATTGATGGAGATGTTGATATATCTCTACAATTATCATATTTTGAAATAAAAAATAAACTTTCAGAATGTGGGATAATGATACGAGAATTACTAAATGAAAAAAGTAGATTTATTTCTTGTGTTTATAATCATACATCAAAATTAAACATACAAATCAATCCTTCTTTACAACCTGATATTGAAAAAGACTGGTTTAAAATGTGGGAGATAGACTATGCAATGAATTTCCCAAATGTATGGATTAGATTAATAAAAGAAAAAGACTCAATTTCATTTTATTATTCTGAGACGGGAAATTCATGGCATTTTTCTAATAAAATATATTTCAACTTAACACAGCCTTGTTTTCTTGGTATTTCTCATACATCAGGTGATAAAAATGTAGAATCGAATTGTTTTGTTAAAAATTTAAAAATTAATAATGAATCGGTTGAATTATCAAAATTAAGTAAAATAAATTTGGGATCAAGTGCAATATCAAAAAATACATCGTCTTTTCATCATTTGTCATTTAAATTAAGTAAAGAAGGTGATTCAATCTTAATATTTACTCCAAAAAGTCAACTTGAATTGAATTTTAGTTTACCTGAATTAAGTCGTGACATTTCATATGGGATAGATGAAAATTTTGAATACAAGTTCTTTCGCACACCTACTCCAAAAAGTAAAAATGAAATAGGATATAGCAAGTTACTAGATTCACCAACATTAACTCATAGATCCGGAATTTATTTTTCACCAATTATTGTTAGATTCATAAAAGAAGATAATACATCAATATATTATACACTTGATTCTCAAAAACCTACTACAAAATCGAAGAAATGGGAAAATGAAAATATTGCACTCGATACAAATACAATTATTCGAGCAATAGCTATTAATGAAGATGCAATTAATTCTCATATCTCAACTTTCACATTTTTATTCTCGAATAATTCGACTTTACCGGTACTTTCTTTAGTATCAGAACCTACTAACTTTTTCAGCGACTCAATTGGAATCTTTGTTTTGGGGAATAAAGCAGATTCAACTTATCCTTATTCGGGTGCAAATTTCTGGAGTGATAATGAATTTGAATCTGAAATTGAATATTTCATTGATGACAAACTAGTTTATAAAACAAATTGCGGAGTATCTTTGCAGGGAAACCTTGCAAGGGTTTTTGAACAAAAATCTTTAAAACTAATTGCAAGAAATAGATACAATGATGATGAATTTAAATTTAACTTTTTTGAAGAATTAGCCGAATCGAATTACCGAAATAGATACAGTTTGAGGACAGGTTCAATTGATTGGACCCAATCAATGCTTAGAGATCCTTTAGCAACGAGATTGTGTCAGAAATTGAATTTGGATGATATTGAATATTCCAAACCTATCAATGTATTTATTAATGGTAATTATTGGGGTATTTATAATTTACAAACAAAAATTAATGAATCATATTTGAGCGATAAATACAAATTAAACGAAGATTCTTTAAATATCCTCCTATCAGTTTCATTTCCAATAAATGGCGATAATAATGGATATATTAAATTAATTGATTCAATAAATAATCCCAAATTGCAGGAGTCTGTTATATTTGATATAATTTCTCATAATTTTAACCTTAGTAATTTTATTGATTATTTTTTCATTGAATCTTTTTCTGCAAACTATGATTGGCCCTTCAATAATACCAAGATTTGGAATGAACAGAATAATTCTCCAAAATGGAAATGGATTCCTTATGATTTTGATGAAACATTTATGGAATATCATATAAATTCATCAATGTTCGATATTTTCGAAAATGAAAATTTACTAAATCAAGAATATAATGTCTTCTATGATGTTTATAAAAAATTAATAAAAATCCCAATATTTAGAGATTCAGTTTTTTCTAGATTTCAGGATCTTTTAAACTCTAGTTTCAAGTCTGACTCAGTAATTAAAGTTCTCAATACTTTGATTGAAGAAAGAAGTGAAGAAGTTTCAAATCACCAAAAAAGATGGAATCGTTCATTATTTGATTATCAAAAACATATTGATGGCATACGCTTCTTTCTTGAACATAGGCCATTGATATTATTGAATCAGATTGATGAAAAATTTTACCACAAAAAGTTATGTAAATTAAAAATCTCCGCTAATCTTAAAAATGCATGCTTATTTAACTTGAATACAATTTTAGGAAATACAGAAATAGATGGATATTTTTTTAAAACACTTCCTCTTACAATTACAGCAATACCCAATGATGGGTATAAATTTGTAGGCTGGAATATTGATACTTCATCCAGTAATACAATAACACTTTATCCTGAGGAAGATAATCTTGAAATCATTGCTTATTTCGAAAAAATTGATGTTAGCATTAAAAATGATATTGTAATCAATGAAATTATGTACAAAGCGCCGGATGATTCAGATTGTAAAGATTGGATTGAACTTTACAATAATAGTGACCACGTAGTGGATTTGTCCGGCTGGTCTTTAAAAGATTCGGATGATGAACACATTTATCAAATTCCGGAAAATGCCTTTATTGATGAAGATAAATATCTTGTATTGTCGAATGATACAAATTCATTTAATTCAATTTATTCCGCAATAGTTCCATTGTATGGGAACTTCAATTATGGACTAGGTAGAGGTGATATAATTCGACTATATAATCCTTTCTACGAATTAGAAGATATCGTAGAATACGGAATAGATTATCCATGGCCTGTCGGAGCAGACGGAACAGGATATAGTTTGGAACTGATTCATCCTAATCGTGATAATTCCGAACCCAGCAATTGGAAAACGACATTAATAAATTTTGGAACTCCGGGGGAAAAAAATAGCATATATAATGATACCGGTATAAGTAATTTTACAGAATTAGGATTTTCGATATTTCCGAATCCTGCAAGTAGTTATTTATATTTCCGGACTAATGAAGTAGAAATTAGTATTGTTGATATTAAAATAATAGATATTTTTGGTAATACTGTATTGGAATACAAAAACAATTTTTGTAATTCATATTTCTCGTTAGATATACGTAATTTTGTAGATGGGTATTTTTTAGTTACAGTGAATTATATGAAAGATAATAAAATTCAGAATAATTGTTTCAAGTTAATTGTCAATAATCATTAGAATTTATGTTTAAAGATAATATTCAAAATATTAAAAACAAAAATAATATTATTAATGTGCTGAAGGCTATTAATTATAAAGCTACTATTGCAAAAAATGAATTAGATAAATTTAATTTGCAGAATAGAATTGATACAAAGTATATTATTCATATTTCAGCTCTCGACAGATTAATCATTAATCTAAATCCGGAGTTCCGTATATTGGAAATTAATAATATTAGATTATTTACTTATGAGACACAGTATTTTGATACTGAAGATTTGCAGTTTTATAATCAGCATCACAATAAGAGAGCAAACAGACAGAAGGTTAGACTTCGTAACTATTTAGATTCAAGTATAGCTTTTTTAGAGATTAAATCCAAAAATAATAAGAAGAAAACATCCAAAACAAGAATACAAATTGAACCAAAAAATCTGAGTAATTTTAATAAAAATGAATTAGATTTGACAAAAGAGATAACTTTTTTGAATGATAATTTGGATATTAATTACAGGGACTTGCATAATAGTGTAACTGTGAAATATCAAAGAATAACACTAGTAAATATAAATACAAAAGAAAAAATAACTTTTGACTTTAACTTTTCAACTACTAAAAATCCTGATTTAATATTATCAGATTTGGTAATTATTGAACATAAATGTTCAGATAATTCAAGGATAAATTCATTCTTTTTGTATTTTAAGGCATTTGGAGCACATAAATTCAAACTTAGTAAGTATTGTTTTGGATTATTTTTATCTGGAAAAGAGATTAAAATCAATAATTTTAAACATAGATATTTGCAAATTTTAAAACTAATTCACGAAAGAGGTTACAATGGATTCAATTGCAATAATGGCGAGCAACTCAAACTTAATGTATCTAGATTTTTCGATTAAATTTATCATTAATTTAATTGCAATTATATTTTTATCAGGAGTAATTTATTATAGAAGATACAAAGATAATGATTATTTCTTTGTGATGATGGTCTTCAATTTGGTAGTGTTTTTTATTGGATATTTGCTTAGCAGCGTTCAATTAAGTATGGGGTTTGCTTTTGGAATATTTGCAGTATTTTCTTTACTTCGGTATAGGACGCAAGTAATTCCTACCAAAGAGATGACTTTCCTTTTTGCTGCAATTACTATTGGAATCATCAATTCAGTTCAATTTCAGAATTTTTCGAAAGTATTTGTAATTTTCTCTAATTCTATTATTATTTTCACCATATATATTCTGGAATTGATTTGGACAAAGAGTGAAAAATCGAAAGATGGGATACTGGAAAAGATTGAACTTATCAAGCCGGAGAACTATAATTTGTTAATGGAAGATATGAAAAAAAGAACTGGACTTAATATTACAAGAATTGAAATTGGCAGAATCGACTTTGTGAAGGATATTGCTAATATTAAAATTTATTATACTGAAAGATAATGAAAAACACACTTCTTCTTGTTTTCGCTCTAATTTCGGCGATTTTCTTCAGTAACGAGGCATATTCAAAGAAGTCGTATATTCCTTATGTAGGCACTGAATCATGGAACAGTATAGAATTATCCTGCGAATTAAGCGAAGTAATTGATATCGAGTATGAATTTGAGAGCAGGTTCGAATTAGATTATGAAAAAGACACAAAACATATAAATAATTTCGGGCTTAGTTATAAACCACTTTTTTTTCTGAAACTTGATGGAGTTTTTAGGATTAAGCATAAAAACACAATACCATCAGTCGAACTTATTACTCAGGCAAATTTCAAATATGAAATTAATCCATTAGAATTTCAATATAGACTAAGGTTTCAGTATAAATTTAAAGATTATGAAAGGATATGGAGACAAAGGATTAAGGCAGAATATAAATTTTTGGAAGATTTTTCATTAGAATTAGCATCAGAAATGTTTTTAAATGTATATTCATCTAATTTTAGTAAATTTGAAGAAAACAGAAGCACTTTAAGTTTAGGATATGAAATTTCCAAAACTTTTGAGGTATCTGCAGGATTTATGTATTATACAGAATTTAACGTTAAAAAACCAAAAGAAGCACGAGTATATCAGCTCGGATTAGGTATTAATATTTGATTTCAATCCAATTTTATAGGCATCTCCAAGAAATTTACCAATTGAATAATATGCACGGGTGCCGCTATCATAGACAAATGGTTTTACATCTTTGATTGTGGGAATTTTTTTATTCTCAATCAAACTTTTATTTACTTTAATATCTAAAATTCTGCCAATAAATTGTGTATGTGAACCAAGCTCAATTTTATTTATTACCTTGCATTCTAAAAGGATTGGAAAACCTTCAATAACTGGTGCATCTATTATTTCTGAATTTGTATATTTCAAGTCCAATTCCTTGCATTTATCAACTTTATGACCTGAATAAATCCCAGTAAAATCCGCTTCCATTACCATTTCTTCAGATGGAACTAAAACTGTAAAACAATTGTTTAATATCAAATTATCATAAGTTTTTCTGGCTTTCCTTACCGAAACATTTACACAGGGAGGTTCTGAACAGCAGATTCCATACCAGGAAGCAGCCATAATGTCAGGTATTTTGTTTTCATCAAATGTTGCAATTAACATAACAGGATTTGGATAGGAAAGTGCCCTTGGTCCAATAGAAATTAACTCATTTGTATAATTCATTTTTCGATTTCCAGATTTTCTTCAAAATTAAAAATAATTTGCCTTCTAATTTAATTTTTACCTAAAAAATTCTTAATTTACGTTTATATTATTTGGTAAATTAAATTGGAAAAATATGAAAAGACCAGATTGGGATCAATTATATATTACAATGTGTTATTTAATAAGCATGCGTAGCAAGGATCCTATGACTCACGTAGGTTCTGTAATAATAGATTCAGACAATGTTCTCGTAAGTACCGGATATAATTCCTTACCCCGTGGTGTAGAAATTGACCGTGAATTTAAAAGAGTAAGTCGAGATGAAAATGAGAAATATCATTGGATTGAACATGCTGAAAGGAATGCAATTTATAACGCAGCAAGAAGAGGTACAAGCATGAAAGGATGTAAGTTATACGTTCCCTGGACTCCTTGTACAGATTGTGCGAGAGCAATTATCCAAACCGGTATTTCAGAAGTAATAATTCACCAAAACGGGCAAGATTTTTACGATGAACATACAAACGGGAAATGGAAAAATGCTAATCAGAAAACTCTCACTATGTTTCTCGAATCTGGAGTAAAAACGAGATTTGTTACTTGCGATATTGTTAATCCGGAAATATATATGAATGGAAAAGTTTTACCTGGAAATTTATTTCTGAATGAAGATAAATATTAATAAAAAAAGGCTGTTTAAAAAAAACAGCCCTTTTTTTGGAAAGCTAATATAATTAATAGCTATTGCCGTATGAGCGATGACGTCGGGATGCCTTTGCTCTGGCAAGACGCTTTTCAATGCTTGGTTTCGAATATGCTGTTCTTTTCTTAAATTCACGGAGGATACCACTACGTTCGTATTTTTTCTTGAAACGTCTTAATGCTCTGTCAATATTTTCGTTCGATTGTAACGTTACGCCTATCATTCTTTCTCACCTCCTTTAAATTATGCTTTTAAGTTTTCGATTAGTTTCTTTTCATTGTTTTTTTCGAAATGAACAACAATTGCTACACCGCCATCACTAAGAACTTCTTTGGAACGAACGATTCCAACATCATCCCAAACTGCATGGAAAATAATATCACCAATTTCGTATTCCTGCAATGGTGAATATTTTTTTGCATCTTCTCTAGAAATGTGTACGATTGCTTGAGAACGGTCAACCTGTGCTTCAATTGTGTCCAAATTTACTAACTGAGTGTGACGGCTTTTTGTACATCTTGCCCATTGTTGACGTCCTGTCGGAGAATCAATTGGTTCACCAATTAACTCATGCTTTGTTTCAATCATAAGAAACGGTGAATATAGGGTTATGTATTTTGCTCGACGTACTTTTCTTTTTCTTCCTGCCATATCAATCCCACTATTTGTAAATTCTATTTACTTCAAAGTACAAAATTACGAAAAAAAAGCGGTTTAACAATTATTTTTATATATATTTGATGTTTTGCAATTTTGCAAAATTGAATTTCAAATTCATTTTTGAAAATGCAAAGGGTATTTATTGTTAAAGAAAACAATTTAAATTATGCAGATAAATTCACTTGATTCAATCAAAGGACGAAAAATCCTGAAGGAAATTTATTCTGATTTAAGATATCAGAAATACCTGAAAGGGGTCAGGTTGCTTTTTGTTCTTTGGAAAATTTGTGTAAATAAAGATAAATTTAATGATTATTCTTCCTACAATGTCGAAATTGCGCATTCTTTAGGATTTTGGCGTGGTACAATGTTTTGGATGGCAGAAGTTTTCAATCGTTATCATTTTTCCACATTGAATGCTTTTGTTTATTTTGGGGCTGCAATTCTTTTAATATTAGTTGGATTGAGAAAATTCAGTACTTACGTTGGCGATACTACAGTCATTCTAGGATTTGCATTGGAAGCTTCTATGCTTATTTTGATGTTTATCTTTATGTTATTCACTCCGAATGATGATATAGATGAATCTGAAAACCATTCTCAGGAATTGCAAAATGATTTGATTGATGATATTGGTGAACTTGCCCGAGATTTTGCAAATTCACATATTCAACTCGAAAAAATTGCATCTGAATTGAATAACATGAATAGTTCTCAAAATTTATTGTTGAAGCAAATTAGTAATTTTGCTCAAAGCATGGCTCATGCTTCTTCCCCAAACCCTGAAATGCTGAATTCAATGAAACAAATAAATATTATTCTTGAAGAATTCAATTCCAATATTTCAAAATTAAATGAAGAATTGAATAATATCAAACAAGTTCAAATCGAAAATGCAGTTCGAAATGAATTAGCCAAAATCATTATTCCAAAAATTACAAATGAAAAGTAAATTTGTAAATAAAAAACGAACTGTCGAAATTTATTTTGTTTTGTATCTTGCTGCATTGATGCTTTTAATCCCTGATTTGAAAGAAAAAAGTAATGAAAAAAATGAAGTCAATATTGACAATAACTTGTTCAGAATTTATACTGAAAAGCAAATCCTATACTCAAGAATTTCAATAGATTCATCCGGAATAGAATCAATTTCAAGCGATTCTGTAAATTCCATTTATTATGTTGGGAATGTGAAACTTATTGATTTTTCTTTCCAGGTTGAAAACAAAGCATTCAATCAGATAATAAATATATCTCAGGGAAGTAATATTTGGAATTTCTTCCGTTATAATGAAGTTCCGGACCTTAAAACTGTATTCTTTTACTGGAAGCCTCCATTACTTGATAAAAAAAATTATGTATACAACGTAAAAGTTACTGCTAAAGCAGATGTGGAGGTGTTCGATAATAATACACAAAGCAATATCATTCGAAAACTTCAATCCACAACTCAGTTTAGTCTTGTCGTCAATTATTATGATAATCAAACAAGGCAATTAATTGCCAAAAATGAAGATTCTACAAAAGATCAAAATCAGTTACCTGCAAATTATATTACATATAATACAAATTCGGAAATTTTTCTTGATATCGAAAATAAAAAAATCAGCAATTTAACAAATGATGAATGGACCAATAAAATAACAGTTTGGGGATTGAATCTGAAAAATGAATTAGGTGAGAAACCTGAGATTTCAATTTATAATTCACCTGATAAAAACAATGGTTCCGTATACATAAAACAAATTACAGACAATTCAATAATTTTAGCAGGAAAAACACCGCAATTTGGTTCATCAAGAGTTAAAATTAGATTAACTAGAAAATCCGATAAAAGCAGTGTTACAAATGAGTTTGTCATATATCCCATCCCAATTATTGAACCAAACTTCCCTAGCATTATGTACCCTTTGATTACTTATAAATTTGAACCTAATTTGCCTGATTTGATAAACAAAAATATTCTAACCAAAATTGTTTCTGATAATAAAGTAATTAATAGTACATTCAATAATACGAATTTCTATTTTTCAATTAACGAAGATTTAACGGGAAAAACAATTTATTTCGAAAGATATATTGATGGTAATTTATATGGTAAATCTTATCCAATACTCGTTAAACAATTTCCTGACCCGGTTATCACAAGAATCCAGGCTAGTGGTTCACAAAAAGTAAAAGTAATTATTCATTCATTCGGAATTGCAAATGGGAATGAAAATTATATCAAAAATATCGAGTTGAGCGGCAATGGAACTTACGAGGAAATAATTGGACAATCGACAATAAATAAAAGTAATTATACTATTACACAAGTTTACGAAGTTACTTTAAAAAATGTTCAGCAACCTTTTGAATTTAAGATAAGAGCACAGGACAATCGTGGCAAATGGAGTAATAAAGAATCTTATCCTTAATATTTTTAATATGGCGTCTTAATATATTTCTTTGCAGTTTGATGTGAATTATTCCATTCATCCTGCTCTAATACTTTGTTATAATATTTCAGTGCTGTTTTTCTGTCACCTAACTTATCGTAGATATTGCCTATCTTTAGCAAGGCTGAAATTTTAAAACCAGAAGTTTTTTTGTCAATAACTTCTGACCCTTCAACACTTTTTTTAAGGAATTTTAATGCTTCTTTGTATTTCTGGTCATACATTAAGTTTACACCAACATAATACATACTTTCACGTGCTACAAGATTATTGTATCCCCTCTTTCGGGTAAAAGTTTTTTTAAGAACATCTCTCCAAACTACATCTGCTGCATCATTCATACCCATACGTATATAACATCTGCCTAAATACCTTTGAAAATAAGGATTGTCCGGATATTTTGAATTTAACTCTTGTGCAATTTGCAGAGCATCATAAGTACTGTTTTCGAAGGAATAATAAATCTGCATCAAAGCAACTTTTGATTCGGTCGATGCATAACGTGCATATTTTGCTGATGCTCGTAACTGAAATAATCCTAGACGCTTATCACCTTTTGGCAAGAAAACCATCAAAGGTTTCAATAATGGATATTCCTGAGGGAATTTCTCCGAGAAATAATTATACAATCCGGTGCCAAGCATAATATCATGGTTGAAAGGTGCAACCTGTTGGCATTTTTGCAGTATATCGAGGGCTGTTTCAGCATCTTTCAACGCATCAAACCAGTCATTTCTAATTATCCTTAACCTAGCTCGGTAACCAATGACACCACCTTTAAAAAAAAGTGCAGTAATATTATAATTATTAGTATCTAAGGTTTCATCACAAACATTAATTACTTTTTCAACTTTTTTATTGAATTCATTATCAAACTCTTCATTATCTTGATCCAAATTGATTTTCCACCAAACAATCATTGCATCAAGAAAATATCCTGCAGGGTGTTTTGGATATCTTTCCTTAATGATTTCAAACTTCTCCTTTGCTTTTTCAAACTCTAAGTTATATATATTATCAGTCCCTTCTAAAACTAAACTGTCGGCATCATTCATCAGAATTGCCCACTGAGAAAATAACGGTAAAGGAGAAAAAAGTGAGATGAATAATATAGAAAAAAAGAAGAATTTTAAAAAATTCCGGTCATTTATTTTTATATTTTTTTTCTGTATGTACATTTGATATTAAATTACTGTTTGAATTTATTTTAATCTTTTCAATATATGACGAATTTTCTGGAATCAATGTTTCAATCTTTGAAATTATCAAAATCAATGCTATCAAAACTATTGAACATACAAATGTTCCTTCAAATCCATAATTACTATTAATAAGAAATTCAATTATTTTATTATCAATATCAATTTTAAAAAGCATTAAGTCTGTTTCACTTCCACTCAACTTTGAATTGAGAAATAAACTTTGAATTAAATTCCAAAAATAATGTGTAAAAATAGGCATCCATAAGGATTTTGTTTTTAGAAATAGAGTTCCAAAAAATATTCCCCCTAAAAAGGTATTGAAAGCAGCTAACATCGAAAAGTTATAATTAATAGAATGGATTGAAGAAAATAAAATAGCAGAAAGTATTAATGAGGTTTTTTCAGAAAATCTCAAGGAAAAAGTATTGAGTATAAAGCCTCGAAATAAAATTTCTTCCTGAGATGCAAAAATCAGCAATAATATTAATTGAGAAAATATCGGCAGTAATAAAATTGAATCAATAAATTCAACTTTTACTGTAAAGTAAAGAAATGTAAAAATGATTAAAAATGGAATAAGAATATATAAAAAACTTTTTATAATTTCGTAAAGTGTACGTTTTGTATAGTTCAAACCTATTGATTTGAAAAAGGATACTTTTCTAATTTTCTCTATAATGAATATTGGCAAAAGAATTATAACAAAATTTGTTATAGCCGAAAAGTAGACAAAAAAGCCACCCAAATTATCAGCCAAAAGAGAATAGATACTTGATAAAGAAGTAATTATAAATATACTAGTAAATAAAATGATTAAATAAATAATCAGTCTCAATTTCCAATCATTTACAATGATTTGCAAGTATCTTTTCATTATAATTATGAATTTTTAAAAGATTCTATATGTTCTTTTATTTTATTTTGCATTAACAAGACAACTTGCTCATGCTCTGTTCCCGTGAGCATCAAATTCAATTGCGGACAATACGAGGAGTAGTTATTCACTCCTTTTTTCCTAATTAAAATTTCATAATCTTCAAAGTTTGTGCTGTTACTTATTGCAATATTCATATCAATTCCTTAATTATTGGATAAATCATTTTAAGAGCAACTAAAGACAAAATTAGTGCAAAAACGATTGTGAGTTTATTATCGTGCATATTATTCTTAACTACCGCTCCTAAATGCGAAAGGAAAAAAGAAGTTGGTAGCATAATTAAAATTCCAAACCAAAATATATAACCATAAAAATAAGGTGAATCAATGGTTCCGAGATTACTTTTCAAAAGATATAGGATTGTTCCTGTTACTGAAACAACAAAAGTAATTGCAGAGGAAGTACCTGTTGCTTCTTTTATTGGTAAACAATAATAAATGAAAAACGGTACAACAGCAAAACCGGCACCCAATCCCAATAATCCTGCCAAAACACCGATAAATAACATGGAAAAAATAAGAATAAATACATTATATTCAGTTTTAATCTCAGAATGCAATTTCCGATTTTTCTTTGAAGAATCAAAGATTATTTTAATTGAAACTGATGAAAGAAAAACACCAAAAATAATATTAAGGATTTTTCCTGAAAGTGCTGTAGAAATAAAAATTCCTGCAATAACACCAATTACAATGGGAATCATAGATTGAAAGAAAACTCTCCAGTAAATTAAGTTTAATTTTTTATTTGCAAGAACAGAACCTGATGCAACAAAAAACATATTTACCATAGAAGTAGCTATTGCAGTATGCATAGAATCATCAAAATTAAAACCCATACTTTGCAAGATAAATGATAGACCGGGAACAATGATGATACCACCACCAACACCAAACATACCGGCAGCGAATGCAGCAAGACTGCCTAAAATTAACAATTCGATTATCAATATTAGGTTAATGTCGAAATTCATGTTTTTAAATTATTGAAAAGCATATGATGAGGAAAATTTGCGGAAAGGGAGGGATTCGAACCCTCGGTACCTTGCGGTACACACGCTTTCCAGGCGTGCCAGTTAAACCACTCCTGCACCTGTCCATTTGGTATAATTTTGCAATTCAAAAAATATATTACGCAAAATTACGAAAAGTTTTTTAATTTGCAATTTATGTGAAATTCATTTAAGAATAATTAAATATTGAACAGAAGAAAATTTATATGGATTAGTTCATTGTTTGCTACCTCCCCAATTTTAGCAAAGGATTTAAGTAGCAAAGAGTTACAAATTTCTGACACTTTGAATTCAAAAAGTACTTCACTTTCTCCAATTCATTTTGAAGAAAATTCAATTACTCAAATTCTACAAAATGAATCAAAGCCCATAACTCCACCAAAACTTAAAATAGGTTCAAAAGTAGCACTTACTTCACCCTCAAGTACAACAAATTCCTGGGAATTAGCCAAAACCATAAAGTTGTTAAAGAATATGGGTTTGGAAGTAATTTTAGGTAAAACCATTACTGAACAAAAAAATAAGTACAGATACTTATCAGCTGATGATGAAACTCGAGCTAAAGAGTTTAATTTATTTGCAAGCGATCCTTCTATTGATGCAGTGATTGCCTCTCGAGGCGGATATGGAGCAATGAGAATGATTGACTCAATTGATTATGATGCAATAAAAAATAATCCTAAGATTTTTGTTGGTTTTAGTGATTTCACATTTATTTTGCTTGCAATTTCCAAAATGTGTAATTTAGAAACATATCATGGACCTGTTGGTACTTCAAGTTTTTCTGAATTTACAACAAAATATTTTAAAAGTGTTCTCTTCGAAAATGAAAAAAAAGAGTTGGTTATCAAATACAATTTCAAAACAATTAATCCCGGCATTGCTGAAGGGAAGCTGATTGGCGGCAATTTAACTTTATTAACTTCAAGCCTTGGGACGAAATATGAATTTGATTCAAATAATTCAATATTGTTTATTGAAGAAGTTTCAGAACATGCTTATGAATTCGACAGAATGCTTAATCAATTAAAATTAGCAGGGAAATTCGACAATGTAAATGCGATTATTCTTGGGCAATTCAAAAATTTGAATACAAGAAGATCTTTTTTTCCGAATAAAGGTTATACAATAATGGAAGTTATTGATCAAATTATAAAACCTTTGAAGGTTCCTACAATCTTGGACTTCCCTATCGGTCATGTACGTGAACAAGTGACACTGCCAATTTTATCTCAAGCCACATTAAATACTACAGAAAGCAAGTTAATTGTGAAAATTAATTAAATTTCCGGATTTCTTAATATTTATATACTTTTTTTTGACTATTTTTGTAACAATTAAATAGAAATATTGTAATTAATATTAATGGAATTTATAAGTTCAAAAAAAAACTTTTGAACAAAATGTAATTTTTACCATTTTTTTTTGTTTTATATATTATAAACTTTAAAATTCTTAAATTTTGATAAAAAAGGTTAATAAATGAATAGATATTTTACACTTTCGATTGTTGTTTTAATATTCGCTTTCAACAATTTATTTTCTCAAACAATATCTTTTACTAACATTGATGTAACTAAGTTCCCAAATGTTTCTACAAGTTTTATGGCTCTTGATGAGTATGGGTATTCTTATGATGACATTACAAGGAAAGATTTTCAAGTTTTTGAAAATGGTAAGCAAATACCTGATAGTTTAATAACTGTTACTTGCGACATTAGTCCGATGAAAGTAATAATTGTTCTGGATAAAAGTACATCTATGCAGGACATTCCCGAAGGGGCATCAGAAAGACTATGGAATTGGGTTATTGAAGGTGCGAATACTTTTATCAACGATATGCAATATTCAAATGGTTCAGAAGTTGCTCTCACAGCTTTTGCTAGTGAGGCTTCATTCATTTGTGATTTCACAAATGATAAAAAAAGACTTTATGATTCCTTGATGAAAATTACTCCTTATGGCAAAACAAATATGAATAAAGCATTCTTTGGTCCCGCTGTGAGCCCAATTGAAATGCTGAAAAATCAACCTTCTGATTTCCGTAGAATTATTGTATTCCTCACGGATGGTAAACATGATGATCTTCAAGATGGTTCAATGCTGGTTGATTCAATTTCTAATTCACTAATTAACAACAATATACAGCTCTATTCAATTACACTTTTATCACTAGACAATAAAGATTTGAACTCAATTGCAGTTCAATCTGGTGGTAGTTCTTATAATATTAAAACGAAGGAAGATTTAAACAGTATTTATTCTAAAATTGCAGATGAAATTCGTGATAGAATTTTGTGTCAGTTAAGTTGGCCTACAGGTATGGTTTGTGATGATATCGACAGATGGAAAACTGCTGAGATTCGTTATTTACGACATACAAAAACTTTTACTAAACTTTATCAAATTCCCGAAATTGGTGTTGCAAATATTAAAACTGATGAATCAACTTATAAATTTGCAAATCCCAATATTGGCAATTATCAGGATGTTGTAATAAAATTAACACCAGAAAATGCACCGGTTGATATTACAAATTTTTCAATAGTTCCTAATACATATTTCAATATTGTTGATTATGGATTTGGAGAAGGTGTTCCTCCTACATATCCGATTCATATTAATAAAAATGATGATTATTATATCAAAGTTCGATTCACACCTGCCGGAGTGAAAACATTCCGAAAAGCAAATTTATACGTTGAAGGAAATCCATGCCCATTGATAGTCCCAATGGTAGGAGGAATCCCTGAAATATTTGTTGATTATCCTGAAAATGGTACTTTCTTTTCCAAGTGCGATTCTGTGGAAATTCAGTGGAGTGGAGTGGATCAATATACTCCTACGGATTTATTTTATAGCACAAATGATGGAAGTACTTGGACAACAATTGTGAAAGGAGTGAAAAATAATAAATACATTTGGATTCCGGGTTTTAATAATCAAAAAGTATTAATAAAAGCCGAAGTTTCCCCAACACAAACTTATGTATGGGCAATGAGCGCAGGAGGTAAACAAGCTGATATTGCAACAGGAATTGCACTCTCCAAAGATCAGTTAGGTATTTATGTTTGTGGTTATCTTTCATCTCCGGCATTATTTGAAAATAATTATGTTAAACTGAATGGAGGTACTGATGCCTTCCTTGCTAAGTATGACATCGACGGAAATTTAAAGTGGGTTAATGCTGATGGTAGTTTAAGTAATGATTCTGCATTTTCTGTAATGGTAGATAATCAAGAAAACGTATATTATGCCGGTGTTACGTATGATGGTGCTAAATTCGGGAATATAACCCCTTTAATGGCCATCTTCGGACAACCGTATGTGTTTATTGCTAAATATGATAAAGATGGAAATATAATTAATGCCAATACATTTGGTGCTAATTTAACTTATACAAGTTTCAAAGGATGGGGAAGATATGTAAGAATGTCCGGCAACAATATCCAAGTTATTGCTGAATATACAGGTGAATATAAATATGGTTTTACTACTTTGGCACAAACAAATACGCCAAAGACTTTCACTTTAACCTATGATCCAAATTTGACATTGCTTTCTGTCACAAATGGAGGAGCAATTACTACTGTAAATAAAGTTATTGACGCTGATAAATTCACATATCAATATTTCAATTATACAAATTTCAAAGATTTTGACAGGTACACTCTAAAGTCAGAAGGAAATTACGATATTGCAATTACAAAATATGGACAAAGTTCTGAAGGATTTGACATCTCAGATGAATTTACTTTATATTCTCCTGAAATCAAAAATACCATAGGGGTAGTTGATTTAGGAATTTGCAATGTTGGTGATTCTTGTGTTACAAATGTAGTAGAACTATTGGAAAATCCCGGGGAAGTTCCTGCCAAAATTACAGCCTTTAATATTCAGAGTTCAATTGATCCTTCATACATCATACTAGACTCTAATATAATTGGCACTGTTATCAACCCAAAGGACAAAATGGATTTGGTAATTTCACTTAAGAGTTTTACCAGAGGACCTTACACTGCAACAATTACATTAACGGGAGATTGTGATGAATCAGTTACAATTCCTATTAAAGCAATGATAGATTGTCAAACAAAAACAATGGATACAATTGACTTTGGGAACGTTTTCATCAACACAACAAAGACAATCGATATTTCCTGTTTGGTTGAGAATTTTAATGGAATTGATTTACCAATACATCCCTTAATTCAAGGTAAAAACGCCAATGAATTTGGATTAATAAAACTTCAACCCGATACTGTTTATTCAAAACAATGCTATGAAACTCAACTAACATTTACACCGAAACAATTAGGACAAAGAACAGGTAGGATAAATCTTTCAATGGTCGATGTATGTGGCGAACAAATAATATATTTGGTTGGTAACTGTATTAACCCAAGCGCAACGCTTCCTGATGAAATTGATTGGAAAGTGCGTAGAATTAATAAAAATTATGACAGTCTTGTTGCCATTTTTAATCCTACCGACGAAACTATGACTTTAGAGGATATATATTTTAGTACTAATCCAGCTAATGGGGAGTTTGAAGATTTGAATTCTTTATCCTTCCCAATTACTCTGCCTCCAATGGAAACAACCTTTGTCCCGGTAAGATTTATTCCAACTGATGATATTGTCTATTCAGGTGAATTAATTTATAAAATAATGAATAAAGATGAAATCGTTGAAACACCTGTAAAATTGAAAGGAATTGGATTCTATCCTCAATTTGAATATGCATGGAATTGCGGCGAAACTATTAAACCAAATGATTCATCAAAAGCAACCTTGTCAATAACTAATATTTCCGACAATTCTGATTTGACAATTGACAGAATAAGAATCGCTGTAAAAAATGGCATTTATGAGTGGCAAAACAAAACTGAACCAAGTAATCAAATTATAACTCCTAAAGAAACAAAAGACTTTTTCGTTGATTTTTATCCTGTGAATATAAATGCAAATACTAATAATATTATCATTACAGCTGATGATTATGATGGCAATTTCACTGACTTTTGGAAAGAAACAAGATTCCAAATTGATTGTCAGGCAATTGGTTTGAAGTATGACGATACTTTTGATTTCGGCAATCAGGTAATTTGTTCTAATTCAGAATTTTCTATTGATTTAACAAATCAAAGTCAGGATACAGATATTGAAGTAGACTTCAGCAATGCTTTAATTACAGGTACTAACAGTTCAGCTTTTACTATTGATCAGAATCAAGAAGTAACAATTAAACCGCTACAAACTATATCATTCAAGATTAGATTTAATCCTACTATAACAGGAAATCATTCTGCAAAGCTTGTTATTCCGAATAATTTTGGATTAGATTTGACATTCAATTTCCAAGGTAGCGGGAAACTATTTACAATTACGACTGACAAGAAATTATATGAACAATTACCAGGTAAATATCAAGATGTAATATTTTCATTAGATGCTAATGATTTGGATGCAGACATTTCTAATTTGAAATTCAAAATTCTATATAATCAAGGTCAAATTAGATTCGATACAGCTTACTTTGATAATCTTATTACTTCAAACTGGATCTGGAATAAGCCTGTGTTCAATATTAAAGGAACAATTGATATTGAAGGGAATGGACAATTGCCGGGTACTTTTGATAATGGTTTGTTCCAAATGAAATTTAGATTTTTACTAGATACAATTACTTCTTCTCAATTATTTAATGAAATTGATTATGGATGTACCAAAATAACAGATACTCTTGCATTAATTAAAACTACAGCAGTTTGTGTGGATGATACTCGTAAGATTTACACTAAATTAAACGAATCTTATGCAATTCTGGAATTACCATTCCCAAATCCTGCGAATGATAATATAATGCTGAATTTCAGTTGTGGCAAATCCTTTAATTTGACAGTAAAATTATTTGATATAATGGGGAATGAAGTTTCTAATTTGATAAATGACAGAACTTACCCAGCCGGAGTTTTCAAAGAGAAGATTAATGTAACTGATTTAAAACCGGGAATTTATTTGCTTGAATTTAATGATGGAATTAGTATTACAGTTGAAAAAATCACAATTACAAAATAAGTAATTCTTTGAATTTTCGTAATTTTGTAGATTATGTAAAATCAAATTTCAGGAAAAATGGGAACAACATCAGATTTAAGACCGGGTGCAGTTATAGTTTTCAACGGAGAATTATGTACTGTGATTGAATCCGAACACCGTACACCAGGTAATTTAAGGGCATTTTATCAGGTAAAAATGAGATCTTTGAAATCCGGTAGAATGCTGGAAAATAGATTCCGTTCAGGAGAATCAATTGAATTTGTACGAGTAGAAAAGAATAATTATCAATATTTATACAAAGATGGTAATCATTTCATCTTTATGGATCCAAATACTTACGAACAAATTCCTGTTGAAGAAGCAATTGTTGGTAAACTCTCTGATTTCTTGAAAGAAGGTCTGGATGCAATGCTTTCAATGACTGACGGTGAAGTTTTGCAATTAGAATTACCTTCTTCAGTTCAATTACGAATTGTACAGACTGAACCGGGATTCAAAGGTGATACTGCAACGAATGTAATGAAACCTGCAACCTTGGAAACTGGTGCAACAGTTCAGGTTCCTTTGTTTATCAACGAAGGAGACTTAATCAAAGTTGATCCGGTTGCTGGTTCATATCAGGAAAGAGTTAAAGAATAATTTTCTGGTTATTTTGCTTGAAAGTCTTACCGGAATATTGATTTTTGGTAAGACTTTTTTAATTTTATATTTTTGAAAACTACCAAATGAAAGAAAACAACGATAGAAATAGCGATTTATCCAAGACACAACTTGATGGCGAAAAGGATATTGAAATTCAATTAAGACCTTCTAATTTTGATGATTTTACAGGTCAAAGAAAATTAGTAGAGAACCTTAAGATATTCATAGGAGCCGCATTACAAAGACAAGATGTTCTTGATCATACACTTTTCACGGGTCCTCCGGGATTAGGAAAAACTACTTTGAGTATGATTATTTCAAGAGAAATGAGATCAAACATAAAAATCACATCAGGTCCTGTTCTTGATAAACCCGGCGACCTGGCTGGGATTCTAACTGGACTTCAGGAAGGTGACATCTTATTCATTGATGAAATTCACAGATTGCAACCTGTTATTGAAGAATTTTTGTATTCAGCAATGGAAGATTATCGTTTAGATATAATGATAGAATCAGGCCCAAATGCTCGTTCAATTCAAATTACATTGCCAAAATTCACTCTAATAGGTGCAACTACACGTGCCGGACTACTTACTGCTCCTTTACGTTCACGCTTTGGTATTATCAATAGATTAGATTACTATAATTCAGAAGATTTGTCGAAAATTATAAAACGTTCTGCAAGAATACTGAATGTTGAAATTAATGATGATGCAGCACTGGAGATTTCTTCACGTTCTAGAGGAACACCTAGAATTGTGAATAGATTGTTACGTAGAACAAGAGATTTTGCTCAAATGAAGGGAAATGGAAAAATTGACCTTGAAATAGCAAAAATCGCTTTGGATGCGCTTGATGTTGACCATAAAGGATTAGATGAAATGGATACAAGGATTCTTCTGACAATTATTGAAAAATTTCAGGGTGGTCCAGTTGGATTGAATGCACTAGCATCTTCCTTAAGTGAAGATGCCGGAACAATTGAAGAAGTTTATGAACCTTTTTTGATACAGCAAGGATTTATTAACAGAACACCACGTGGACGAACTGCGACTATTAATGCTTACAAGCATTTTAATATAAATTATTCCTCTAACACAGAAGGGCATTTATTTGACTAAAATTATGAAATCACATAATATATTCGATTACCCTGCCCTTTCGTTTAATTCTCCCTCAGAATATTTCGAAGATATTTTTGGAAATGAAAATTTTCGAATTGAAAAAATCTATTCAACAGGTCAATCAACTGAATCTGGGATATGGTTAAGTGAAGATGTAAATGAATTTGTAATTTTGCTGGAAGGTGAAGCAAAATTATTATTTGAAAATAATTTTCAAATTGATTTGAAAAAGGGAGACTATTTTATAATTCCACGTAAGACTAAACACAGAGTAGAAAAAACTGCTAAAGATAGAATAACAACTTGGTTAACTGTTCATTATAAATAATAAAAAAATGATAAAAACAATAGCTCATCCAAATATTGCACTTGTAAAATACTGGGGTAAAAGAAATGCTGAATTGAATTTACCCGCAGTTGGGAGTATTTCAGTTACTTTAGATAAGTTAAAATCTGAAACTGAAA
Organism: Ignavibacteria bacterium GWF2_33_9; assembly: GCA_001804565.1. Taxonomy (GTDB): domain Bacteria; phylum Bacteroidota; class Ignavibacteria; order Kapaibacteriales; family UBA2268; genus GWF2-33-9. Next base: position 34,192 of record MHAC01000003.1, read on the forward strand.
TTTCGTTCATAGATGCAAATGAAGATATTGTTTATTTTAATGGTGAAATTGCGACTGTAAAAGAAACCATTAAATTTACTAACTTTATTAACTTATTTAGAAATATCAGTAGAAGTAATAATTTCGTTAAAATAAATACTGTTAATAATTTTCCTACATCTGCCGGATTGGCATCGTCTGCATCAGGATTTGCAGCTTTAACATTAGCAGCTAGCACATTATTTGGATTAGAAAAGAATTTTCAGGAACTTTCTCAACTAGCAAGATTAGGAAGCGGATCAGCATCACGTTCTCTATTTGGTGGGTTTGCCGAATGGCATAAAGGTAAAAAAGATAATGGTTCTGATTGTTTTGCTGAACAAATTGCCGATGAAAACCATTTCAAATTAAAAGTAATTGTAGCTGTAACTTCAAGAGAAAAGAAGAAAATTTCCTCAAGGAACGGTATGGTGAATTCTGCTATGACTTCTCCTTATTACCATCAATTCGTTAATACATCTGAACATGATTTAGCAAAAATGAGAGAAGCTATAATTGAAAAGGATTTCGAATTGATGGCTAAAGTTACAATGCAGTCAACGATAAAGATGCATTCTGTGATGATGACAACAAATCCGCCATTATTTTACTGGAATCAATCAACATATGCGATAATTGAAACTCTTCACCAATTGATAGAAGAAAAATATCCTGTTTTTTATACAATTGACGCTGGTCCACAGGTAAAGATATTTACTATACCGAGTTATGAAGAAGAAATTATTAAAAGAATAAATATAAATCAAATTGAAGAAATTATCGTCTGTAACCTTGGTAAAGGAGCAGAAATAATTAAGGAATTGCATTGAATTTTCTGACAAAGACACCCGGCAAACTTATTATTTTGGGTGAGTATTCTGTTTTGGAAGGAGCACCATCACTTGTTGCTTCTACAAATCGGTTTGCAAATGCATTCTTTAAAAAATCAAAAGACGGTATTTTCAAAATTGAAGCACCTTCAATAAACGTACCTCTGCTTAAATTTCTTATTGATGATGAAGGTAAGGTTCGGTTTATTGATAAACCATTCAACAAAGTAGTCGAAAAACTCTCTCTCTTTACAGCCATTTTTGAACATGCTGCTAATAAGTTAAAAAATAAAGGCTTGAAAATCCCTCCACTGGAAATCATGCTTGATACTTATGATTTTTATCTTCCAAAAAATCTGCTTAAATTAGGATTAGGCTCAAGTGCAGCAGTCACTGTGTCCCTAATTACTGGTTTGCTTTCTGCAAATATTATTGAACCCGAAGAAATTTCACCGGACCAAATATTACAGTTAGCAATGGATTCTCATAAACAAGCACAAGGAAGTATAGGAAGTGGTGTGGACATTGTTGCAGCTGTTTATGGCGGGATTATTAAGTATCAAATTAATGGCAAAGAAATCTCTTTCAAGCAAATCCCATTTCCAAAGGATTTATACTACTTAACTGTTTGGTCCGGTAAACCAGCTTCGACTCCCGGGTATGTCAATAAATTTAACAAATTTAAAATTGAGAGACCTGCTGGATTCAGGAGTTTGGTAAATGAAATGACTATAGTTTCTTCTAATGGTATAGATGCTTTTGAAAAAGGAGATATTGATTTATTCTTGGAAAATTATGATTTATATTATCATTTGCTTAATAGATTAAATACAGAGTTGAAAATTCCGGTAATAACAAAAGAACATCAAAAAATTTACGAAATTGCTAGAAGTTTTGGTACATTTTATAAATCTTCCGGTGCTGGTGGAGGAGATTTGGGAATTTTATTCGCAACAGATAAATTTGTTGTAAAAAAGGTAAATGAAGAATTGAAAAGAAAAGGTTTTGAGACAATAGAAATAAAATTTGGGACACAAGGAATGAATTCTTTAACAAAGGATGGAGAAATTGATGCGGAATTCTCGTATTCCTAATTTTTACGATTTTTCAGTATTTCAAAGACTGGATATCCTGAAAGAAAATGGATTTCTGGAACAAGAAGATATCAAAAAACTTATTGCTGGTGAATATGATTTAAAATCTGAAGCAGCAAATAAGATGATTGAAAATGTTATTGCTTCATTTTCATTACCTCTTGGTCTTGCTTTGAATCTACAGGTAAATAGTAAGGATTATGTTGTTCCTCTAGTAGTGGAAGAACCTTCAATCGTTGCAGCATTAAGCGCTTCTTCAAAAATTGTAAGAAATTCAGGTGGTTTTATTGCGGAAAGCACTCGTCCAGTTTTAATTGGACAAATACTACTAATTAATGCTGAACATCCTTTCAATGCAAAAGAATCAATTCTTAATCACAAAACTGAAATACTTGCGCTTGCCAATTATTTACAGCCGAAAATGAATGCAAGAGGTGGCGGAGCTATTGATCTAGATGTAAGAATTCATCCAGGCACAGCTAAGTATGGGGATTTGATTGTTGTTCATATTTATGTTGACACAAAAGATGCAATGGGTGCAAACATGGTGAATAGTATCTGCGAAGGTATAGCTCCTATGCTTGAAAAAATCTCTAATGCTTCATCATTTATGAGAATTCTTTCAAATTTACATGATCGGTCGATAGCAACATCAACATGCACAATACCAATGGAATTTTTGAAATCCCCAAAACACACGGGAGAGGAACTTGCCGATGGTATAGTATTAGCAAATTACTTTGCATCAGTTGATCCATATCGAGCGGCTACACATAATAAAGGTATTATGAACGGAATTGATCCACTTGCAATTGCAACAGGCAATGACTGGCGTGCAATTGAAGCAGGCGTTCATGCTTTTGCTGCAAGAGGCGAAGTTTACACATCACTTACTAACTGGTATATAGATAATGAAAATAATTTAGTTGGAAAAATTAAAGTACCTTTAAAAGTTGGAATAGTTGGTGCACCACTTCAGTCAAATCCAATGATAAAACTAGTTCATAAAATTCTTGGAATTACTTCAGCAAATGAATTAATGGAATTAATGGCATCAGTTGGTTTAGCACAAAACTTTGCTGCTCTAAAAGCTCTTGTAAGTGAAGGAATTCAAAGGGGGCATATGAGTTTGCATGCTCGAAGCGTAGCACGTGCAGCCGGAATAAGCGAGCAACATTTCGATTTTGTTGTGGATGAATTGATTAAATCAGGTGAAATTAAAATTTGGAAAGCAAAGGAAATTATGGATAATATGACAAAAATATTGAATGAAGAGGAATCCAGAAAAGAAATCGATGAAAGTGAACTTCATTCCGGATTCGGCAAAGTAATTTTATTTGGTGAACATGCTGTTGTATATGGCAGTAATGCTATTGCTGCTCCAATTTCATTTGCAATCAAATCAAAAGTCGAAAAGGCCGAAAGCTGTTCAAGCATCGTAATACCTCGTTGGGGTGTTGAATTTGAACTATTTCGCAAAGGTGAAAATAAGAATTCATTAATATCCGCTTTGGAATTAATTTTAATGAAAATGAATTTGCATAATGAAAAACTGCAGATCCTTGTTTTTCCTCATATACCTCGAGCAATGGGATTAGGTGGTTCTGCGGCACTTGCTGTCTCTGTAATCCGAGCTTTATCTGCTTTTTCTAGTATGAATTTGACTGATTCACAAGTTAATGATTTGGCATACGAAGCTGAAAAAGTTGTACATGGGACTCCTTCTGGAATTGATAATACTATGGCTACATATGGTAAACTAATCAGGTATAAAAAAGATGCTGATCCTCAAACATACCCAATTCATACACCAATAAAAATTCCTTTAATCATTGGATTAAGCGGATCTGAAGGATTGACTCTGAATATGGTAAGAAAAGTTCGTGAAGGCTGGAACAAGAACAAAACATTATATGACTCAATATTCAACCAAATTAATGAAATTACACTTCAAGCCATTGATGCAATAAATGATTATGACCTGGAAAAACTAGGATATCTGATGAATTTAAATCAAGGCTTACTAAATGCGATACAGGTTTCAACACCTGAACTTGAAGAAATGATAGCCCTCACAAGAAGAAATGGTGCTTTGGGAGCTAAACTTACTGGTGGAGGTGGCGGAGGTGCAATGATATGCCTTTGCCCGGAAAATAGAAATTTGATTTCACAGGCTTTGAATGATGCCGGATATCATACAATTATTACTGATATTTAAAAAATTATTTAATATTATGGATAATAACAACAAGATAGTATCTTTTGAAGATGAGCCACTAATATTAGTGGATGAAAATGATAATGAAATTGGTTATCTAACAAAAGATCTATGTCATAAAGGAATGGGAATTTTGCACAGAGCTTTTTCTATTTTCCTATTTAACGATAAAATGGATTTAGTTTTGCAAAGAAGAAGTAGTGACAAGCTACTTTGGGGCGATTACTGGTCAAATACAGTTTGCAGTCACCCAAGAAAAGGTGAAACTTTAGAAATAGCTACTAAAAGAAGACTTGAAGATGAATTGGGCATTACTGCAGAACTTACTCACCTTTTCAAATTTCAGTACCAAGCAAAGTTTAAGAACTTAGGTTCAGAACATGAACTTTGCCATGTTTTCATCGGTAGACACAATGGACTTTATTTTCCAAATCCTAATGAAATTAAAGACTTGATGTTAATACCTTTTGATGAGGTTGAAGTAGAATTAAAAAGAAATGAAAAGCTTTATACTCCATGGTTCAAAATGGAATGGGCTAGTATTATAAAAGATTACAAAAAAGAAATTCATAATTTATTTAAATAAGGTTTAATTTTGAATATATTATTTCTAACTCCAAGATTACCCTTTCCTCTCATCGGTGGCGATAGAGTAAAACCTTATTTTTTACTCAAACATATTGCACAAAAGCATAAAGTAACTTTGGTGACTTTTTATCAAGGAAAAGAAGATCCAGCTAATTATATTAAAGAAATTGAAAACATTGGAGTTGAAGTTTTTACGATTCCATTAAATCCTTTTAAAGCAGGTTTGAGCTGCTTTTTCAGAGGATACAAATTACGACCAATTGAAATTTTATACTATTTCAGTAATAATTTCCAAAAGAAAGTAGATGAATTATTAAGTACCCGAAAATACGATATTGGTTTTTCATTTTTTATGAGAACTGCCGAATATTTACAAAATAAGAATATAAAAAAAATTCTCATAGCAGAAGACAGTCGAATTCTTTATCAAAGCAGATCTTATCAGGAAACAATCAATCCTTTGCAGAAAATGGTTCGTTATTATGAATTTCTAACTTTAAAGAATTATGAACCTTCCATTATCAGACGCTTTAATGCTACAACTTTTGTTACTCAGGAAGATATTTCTTTTGCAAAATCTAATTCAATTAAGTCGATTTTTAGATTATTAACTAATGGCACCGATGTAGACTATTTTATACCTGCTGATTTCAATAAACGAAAGAATATCCTATTTACTGGAAAATTTGATGTATGGGCCAATCAATTGATGGTTGAGAGAATTATTAAAAAAATTATGCCGAAGGTTAAAGAAATATTCCCTAATATAATTTTTTCGTTTGTAGGTGCAAATCCTACTAAAATATTAAAAGATCTTGCCGAAAAAAATAAAATTGACTTGCACTCGAATGTCCCCACTATGCTGCCCTATTTACAAAATGCAAGAATTTATTTACATCCTCATAGAGGTGCAACCGGAATTCAAAATAAGTTGCTTGAAGCATTAAGTGCCGGATGCCCTGTTGTGACAACAACTTCCGGTAATCAGGGAATATACGGAAAACATAAAGAACATCTCATGATAGGATTAACTGATGAAGAAATTGCAAATAACATTATTGAACTTTTGCATAATGAGGAATTGTCAAAACAACTCTCAAAAAATGCTAGAGAATTGATTATTCAAACCCATTCCTGGGAAAAGATATATTCAGAGTTTGATGCAATTTTAGAGGAATTTGCAGAAAATGAATAAAATTGCTGTTTTTCTCGATAGAGATGGAATTGTTAATGAAAGAATTATTGATGATTATGTGAAAACCATTGATGACTTCGTTTTCATTGAAGATTTTTTTGAAACTTTCAGAATCATTCATGATTTTGGAGCATTAACATTTTTAGTCACCAATCAGCAGGGTGTTGGAAAGAAGTTAATGACTGTAAAAGATTTATCAATTATTCATAATCAGATGAATCTAATTCTCAAAAAAAAGTGTGGTGCTAATTTTACTGAAATTTTCTTTTGTCCTTCGCTGGATGAAGATAATGATTTCCGTAGGAAGCCAAATCCAGGAATGATTTTGGAAGCTATTGAGAAATATAAGTTAATTCCCGAAAAATGCATTATAATTGGAGATAGTAAATCTGATATTTTATCGGGTAAAAGTGCTAAAATTAAAACTATATACATCGGAGAAGTTAATTCTGAAGTATCGAGTTCTGATTATAAGTTCAAAAATCATAAAGAATTGAACTCAAATTTAGAAGTTATATTAAGTGAATTGTTATTATAAAAATTGATTTCAAGAGCATTAAAATATTTACAAAGGTACAAACACAATACCCTATTGATATATTGGTATGAGAAGTTTATTGATACTGAATATATGTTTATATTCACACTGGCAGTATTTATAGGTTTATTGACCGGATTAGTTGAGGTATTTTTAATTCAATTAATCCACTTCACTTCACATTTGTTTTTCACAGGTCACGGTAAAACAATTTTGGAAAAAATTTCCAATTCACCTTGGTATTTAGTGTTGATACTTCCCACCCTTGGAATAATGGTAAGTGTGTTTATCAATAAATTATATTTCCAGAAAAGTACAACACATGGAGTGGCATCTATCATTGAAGCTGTACTCTTGCGAAGTGGGATAATACAAATTTTTAAACCAATACTCAGAGGTTTCACAACTGCCATTACAATAGGGACCGGTGGCTCAGTTGGTCCCGAAGGTCCTGCTGCATATTTAGGTGCTGGAATAGGTTCTTCTATCAGTCAATTTTTTAATGTAAATCCACGAAGAACCAAAACGCTTGTTGCTGCAGGTACAGGTGCAGGTATTGCTGCTGCATTTAATGCTCCAATTGCCGGAGCTTTGTTTGCTGTTGAAATTATTTTAATGGAGTTCAAATTTAAGCAATTTTCAGCAATTGTCATATCTACAGTGCTTGCAACCTTTGTTTCACGTTCATTAAATGGAGATAATGCTGTATTCCATTCATCCTCATATATGCTGCATAATGGATTAGAATTTATTTTATTTGCATTGATGGGTGTCCTTTCAGGTATTTTTTCATGGTTATTTATAATAACATTAGATAGTTTTGAAAATTATGTCCATAATAAAGTAAAAATCAATTCTTATATTGTTGCACTTATTGGTGGTACACTTATTGGTGTTACAGGTATTTTCCTGCCGGATATACTCGGAACTGGATATGACACAATTGACAAGGGCATTTTAAATAATCTAATTTGGTATATTGCTCTTGCTATTGTAATTGTTAAAATTCTCACAACTTCTCTCACATTAGCTTCGGGTGGTGCAGGCGGTGTATTTGCACCTGCTTTAGTTGTTGGTGCTACACTTGGTGCATTCTTCGGAGAGATATTTTACTTTCTAACACCAAATCTGGTTAGCAAACCAGAGGCATTTGTATTTGTTGGTATGGCTGGACTATTGGCAGGAACAATGCATGCTCCATTTACTTCAATAATCATGATTTTCGAACTCACTAAAAATCAAGACTATATACTTCCAACAATGATTACCTCAATTTTAAGTGTTGCAATCACAAAGAAATTAATTAAAGATTCGATTTATACAAAGCCATTGGCAAATCATAATATAAATTTACATGGAAAAACTGAATTGAATGTACTTGATTCTTTGGCTGTAAAAGATGTTTATAAAAAACAATATGAAGTATTATATGAAAATTCGAAATTTATTGAAGTAATAGACAAAGTATTGCAACCAGGTAATCACGCTGTTGCTGTATTAACACTTGACAATAAGTACTATGGATTAATTTCTATTAATATGATTAAAGAAGTTATTTTGGATATCGATATCGTCAGCAATTTACTTATTGCAGGAGATATTGCAGAAAAATATATTCCAAAAGTAACTGTAAATCAATCTTTAAAAAATGTTTGGGAAAAAATGAATAAAAGTCATTTTGACTTTTTCCCTGTTGTTGAAGAAGATGATGAAAACATACTTCTTGGTATTTTATTCCGTCAGGATATTGATGAAGCTTATAATCAGGAACTTGAAAGGTTCGATTTATCAACGAATTTGGCTACTATAATCTCTGAAATGTCTCAGGAAAAGCATTATACTATTGTTGGTGACTATATTTTAACAGAAATAGATGTTCCAAACGAATTTATTGGAAAATCTATAAAGGAATTGGATGTTAGAAATAGTTATGAAGTCGAGATTATTACAATTAAGTCCTTTTCTGCAGATGGAGCAATCTTCGATTTAATTCCAAAAGCTGATTATGTTTTCAAAAAATCTGATAAACTTATAATCACTGCCAAACCGGAAATAGTAAATAAACTGGAAAATTTGGGTATAATTAAATAATTCTTGAAATTTCTTCAGTAAGTCGTGAAATCCCTTCTTCAAAAGATCCATTGTTCGAAAAAATCATTTCTGAACTAAAGAAATAAGTATCTTTTCTTCTTTCATATAATTCTTTTGCTTGCATTTTATCAATTATGAGCGGTCTGTTTCTCAAATCAGAAATTCTATCATAACATTTCTCGAAAGTTGAATAAATCCATACTATTTTTCCAGAATTTTTAAGTAAATCTCTATTTTCTTGATATTCGAAAATTCCTCCACCAACTGCTATAATAGATAATTTATCAGTAAATTTTAATTCTGAATTTAATTGAATTAATAATTCCCTTTCTTTCTCTCGGAAAATCTTTTCACCAAATTGACTAAAAATTTCAGGAATATTCATTTTCATTTTTTTTTCAATTTCCTCATCTAAGTCAATGAAATTTAATCCAAGTTTCTCTGCAATTAATCTTCCAAAAGTCGTTTTTCCTGAACCTGAAAAGCCGGCAAATATTATTGACTTAGATACATTCAATTCGGAATGATTAAGTACTTCCAACAATGCAGCTTTCTTTACTTTTATCTTTGTAAATAATTCAAAAGCAAAAACTGCCTGATTAATCAACCAGTTATAAGCTGAAATAAGTCTAAATCCAAATTCATTTTTCTTATTTTCGAAAAATGAATTATGATAAATTGAATCAATAATTATTTGATGGGAAGAAAATGTTAACTCATTTAATATATCTGAATTAGGAGGAATAGTTGATATGATAATATCAAAACCTGCAATTCTAGTCCTTAAGTCATCATCATTTATATAATTTACATTGTTATCGTTTGAAACTTTTATTGCTTTCGACAAATCTCTATCCCATAAAGAAATAATTGAATTGAAATTTTTAAGGGCAACTGTAGTAATTTGTCCTGAAATTCCACAACCTAAAATCAAAACTTTCTTCCTATTGCAATCAATTTTTTCATCCCAAATAATTTGCAAAATTCCGAAATAATCTGTATTAAATCCATCAATATTTTGAATGTCCCTAAAAAGGATAGTATTTGCTGAATTCAATATTGATGATTGATAGTCAATTCTACTTAAATGAGGTATAATCGTCCTTTTGAAAGGACTTGTCACATTATATCCATCCATATTTAAATCTCTAGCAAAATCAAATGCATCCTGAGCATTAGAAGCAGAAAAACGATTGTAATATAATGGAACAGAATTCTGGTGAGCCAAATAATTATATATTAAAGGACTTTTACTGTGAAAGATTGGAGATCCAATAACTGCAAGTTTAAGCATAGATTTAACTAAAATTGAAATACCCGAGCCAATTCAATTATTATTGTATAACTCGGGTATTTTAATATATTAAAAAAATAAAATTTTAGTAAACAATTTTTGCTAAAACATCTGAAACTTGAAGAATTTTATATTCTTTATTATCAATCGTGATATCTTCACCACCATATTTTGCATAAAGAACGTTATCACCAATAGCAAATGCTTCTTTAACCTCTTCGGCAGTTCCAATTTCAATAACTTTGCCAATAATTGGTTTTTCTTTTGCTGTATCAGGAATGATGATTCCGCTTTCAGTTTTCTTCTGTAATTCAGTTGGTTCAACTAAAATTCTGTCTCCACAAGGTTTAATTTGCATTTTTAACTCCATTATAATTAGTTTATGTTTAAAAATTTGTTAATTTTCGATTTATCAAATCCTATAATTGGACGATTGTTAATTAATACAACAGGAACACCAGTATTACCATTAGTTCGTTTTTGCATATCCAATGCAGCAGCACGGTCTTTAGATACATCAATATCTTTAAACTTAATATTTTTTTCTTTGAGGTATCTTTTCAAATTATTGCAATGAAAACAAGTTGGAGTTGAGAATACAATTACTTTTACTGTTTGTTCCATATCTTCATTAAAATTTTGTTGATTAAATAATTAATCGTAAATTTGTTTTTTCATAAAAGTAAATAAACGTTAATTTGCTTTTATTATTTTCCTATTTATAAATGAATAGTTAGTAATATGAACAAAAAATCCAAATTTCTTTTTTCATCTGAGGAAATGGTAATCCTTACTTCAAAATTTAAAATTATGTCTGAAGAATCTAGAATTACTATTTTACAAACATTGCATAATGCAGAAAAATCAGTAAGCGAAATTGTCGAAGAAACCGGTTTTTTGCAAGCCAATGTATCTAAACAGCTCAAATTACTTTCTAGTGGGGGTATTGTAACATTTCGTACAGTTGGTAAACAGCACCTTTACAAAATCGCAGATGACCAAATATTAAAGATTTGCAAGGCAATCTGCTCTACAAAAGAATAAAAATGAAAAAGATAATTTTTTATTACAAGGCACTTCTTTTTGTTTTAGATTTATTTTATAGAGGTATTTTGATACTCTTTTTACCTCGGAAATTATTAAATAAGTACTTTACCAAAATCGCTAATAACTGGGCAAAGCGGCTCGTTCAAATAGCTCACGTCAATATTGAAATTATAGGGCTTGATAGATTTGATCCTAAAGGTAATTATATATTCACAGCGAATCACTCTTCTATGTTTGATATCCCAATATTAATGTCTATTGTTAAAAGTTCCTTTAGAATAATTTACAAAAAAGAATTGGAGAAAATATTCTTTTTTGGTCCTGTAATGAAACGTACTCCATTTATTTCAGTAATTCGAGATAATTCAAAAAATGCAATGCAAAGTGTACAACTTGCTTTGAAAGAGATACAGAGCGGTACTTCTGTTATGATATGGCCTGAAGGTACACGGTCTGAAGACGGTTCTCTTGGAGAATTTAAAAGAGGAGCATTTTACCTCGCTGCTCGTTCGGGTAAACCAATTGTACCTGTAACAATAATAAATGCCTATAAAATACTGCCAAAAGGAAGACTCGAATTTAAATCAGGTGTTAATGTGAAAGTAATTTTTGATGAACCAATAGAGTGTCCTGAAAATATGGATAGAATTCAGGAAAAAGAAATGATGAACAGCATCAAACAAATTATTGGAAATAATATTGAACTTTATTCATAAGGAATTTTTACAATGATAACTTTACCTGAAGAAAGTAATTTCTTAGCAATAGAAGAAAAAGTGTCCACGTATTCAACCTCAAAAATTGTTATAGTTCAAGCTCCTTATGAACATACTGTTAGTTATGGTGGTGGGGCTGCACTTGGTCCTAAGGAAATAGTCAATGCTTCTGCTTATGTTGAATTTTACGATGATGAATTCGATAAAGAATTATGTTTCGAAAAAGGGATTGCGACACTGGAACCAATTGATTTTCAGGGCAAGGTTGATGCCGCTGCACTAGAATTAATATACAATCAGATTTCAACATTATTAAGTGATGATAAGTTTGTTGTTACCCTTGGAGGTGAACATACAATTTCATCTGCCCCAATCAAAGCACATTACGAAAAATATCCAAATATGTCAGTTCTTCAATTTGATGCTCATTCAGATTTAAGGGAATCTTATCAAGATTCGATTTATTCCCATGCTTCGATAATGGCCCGTGTTGCTGAGTTTTTCCCAAATGAACACATAACTCAAGTTGGAATACGAGCTCAGTGCATTGAAGAAGCTATGTTTATAAAAGAAAATAATATTAACACATTTTATGCATCAGGTATTAGAACCGGAAAGTACGGTAATGATTGGATAAAAAAACTCGTGGATACTTTGGCTGATGAAGTCTATATCACTTTTGATGTAGATGCATTCGATCCTGCTATTATGCCAACTACAGGTACTCCAGAGCCAGATGGAATGACTTATCAAGATGCACTAAATATCTTTAGAGCTATCAGAATTGCCGGTAAAAAGATAATTGGCTTTGATGTAGTGGAACTCGCTCCGGTCGAAGGAATAAATCATACTAACCTGACTTGTGCCAGATTAGTATATAAACTTTTAAACTATGCTTTTTATGATTTATAATCCTAAGCGATTGTAAATATAATCAACACTTTTGAAGATTTCTTCATAAGTGAATAATTCCTCGATTTCTTTTTCGGAAATTAACTGCATCAATTCTTCATTTTGTTTCAATGTTTCGAGGAATGGAATTTTTTCATTCCATGTTTGCATAGCAG
>MHAC01000003.1:46918-48932 GCA_001804565.1 Ignavibacteria bacterium GWF2_33_9
TTTTAGCAAGGAATAGCAGTACTTTTTGAGAAAAAATCAATCCTTGAGTCAAATTCAGATTTCTTTCGATATTTTCAGGATAAACTGTTAATTTATCCACGAGATTAATCATTCTATTTAAGATATAATCCAATGAAATTGTTGCATCAGGAAAAATCACTCTTTCCACAGAACTGTGTGAAATGTCTCTCTCGTGCCATAGTGCATTGTTTTCGAATGCAGCCATTGCATAAGAACGAATTAATCTTGCCTGTCCGGTAATATTTTCTGCTGAGATAGGATTTTTCTTATGAGGCATTGCCGAACTGCCCTTTTGCCCTTTTGAGAAATTTTCTTCAGCTTCGAGAACTTCTGTTCTCTGCAAATGACGTAATTCAACAGCCATTTTTTCTAATGTAGAAGCAATAATTGCAAGTGTGGATAAAAATACTGAATGATGGTCTCTTTGGATTACTTGAGTTGAAATTTTTTCGGGTTTTAATCCTAAATGTTCACATACATATTCTTCTACTTGAGGTGACAAATGTTCGAAAGTACCAACCGCACCGCTGATCATACCTACTGAACAGTCTTCTATTGCAATTTTCAATCTTGTAATATTACGAACAGTTTCTTCATACCAAAGTGCAAATTTCAAACCAAATGTAATTGGTTCGGCATGAATTCCATGTGAACGTCCAATTGCAGGCAGGTATTTATATTGTAATGCTTTTTCTTTCAGAACTTCTCTAAGTTTTTCTAATCCTTTAAGAATTAGTTCACCTGATTGCTTGATTTGGATGGAAAAAGAAGTATCCAGCACATCAGAAGAAGTCATCCCTAAATGGACATAAGCAGACAAATCCCCTATTGATTCTTCAATATTAGTTAGGAATGCAATTACATCGTGTTTTGTTGTTTCTTCAATTTCCAAAATTCTTGCAGGATTGATCTTGGCTTTCTCACGAATTGTTTTTGCGGCATCCTTTGGGAAAATACCCATTTCTGCTTGAGCCTCTGTTGCTAATAATTCAATTTCTAACCAAATATTATATTTATTTTCATCAGACCAAATATCAGCCATTTCTTTGCGTGTGTATCGAGCAATCATTTCTGCACCATAACTTTTTTGTAATTTAAGAATTACAAAATTACAAAATTAATGCAATAAATCCGGAGAAACTTTTAACAATTTTTTTCGTATTTTCTTCCATTTAAGATTAATTTTTGAATTACTATTATTTATACTTTATTAATTCCTTTAAGAGAATAAAAATTTTTCCTTAATTTTGAATTTTATGTTCAATTTAAAATATGATAGATTTATGAAATACATTTTAGTATTATCACTATTCGCTTTTCTGGCAATGAGTTGCGAGAAACAAGAAACATCATCCAATTTTAAAGCAATTGATCCGGCAAATATGGATACAAATGTTGTTGCAGGTGACGATTTTTTTCGTTATGCTAATGGAACCTGGATGAAAAACAATCCTATTCCTGACGAACATAGCCGTTGGGGAGCTTTCAATATTTTAGCAGAAGAAAATAACGACAAGTTGAAATCATGCGTTGAAGATGTTGCAAAAGTAAAGGACGCAAAGAAGTTCACTCCGGAACAACAAATTGGTGATTTTTATAAATCAGGAATGGATTCCGCTGCATTGAATAAAGCCGGTACTGCACCATTGCAGCCATTATTGACGAAAATAGATGCTATTCAAAATACTGTTGATTTGCAAAAAATGATTGCAGAATTACATACTTATCAGATTTTCCCGGTATTTTATTTTTATTCGGGACAAGATGAGAAAAACAGTAATATGGTTATCGCCCAAATTTACCAGGGAGGCTTGGGAATGGGCAATCGAGATTACTATACCGATGACAATTCTCAAGAATTAAGAAATAAATATGTGAAATTCATCAATAATATGTTCGAATTAGCAAAAAATTCAGGGGATAATTCTGTACTTTCTCAAAATGTAATGAAACTTGAAACTGAATTAGCAAATAATTCAATGACTTTGCTTGA
>MHAC01000004.1 GCA_001804565.1 Ignavibacteria bacterium GWF2_33_9
TAAAGAAGTAAGAAGTATTCTTCTTGCTGAATTTGAAGAAGAAGAAGACCCATTCTACATTGAAAAATTAGAAGGTGAAAAACCGGGTCAAATTGTATAAACAGGGTGAATTTCAACAAAAAAAAGAAAATTAAAAAAATAGTTATATGTCGGCAACCAAAGAAATAAAATTATTCAAATTAGCGTCCGAACTCAATATGGGTCGAGATGCTATTGTTGATTTTTTAACCGGAAAAGGATTAAATATCCAAAATAAACCAACCACATCCCTTACACCGGAGATGGTTGACCTCGTTTATGAAAAGTTCAAACGAGAAAAAATCGTTGCCGAAAAGCAAAGAGAAAAACTGGAGAAACACCATATTCTCCGCAATGCCCCGGGTGCTGAACATAAATCCGAGAAAGAAGACCACGAAGAAGTTCTTGAATCTCACTCCGAACCCGTTCAGGCTGAAGAAAAACCTGTTGTGAAAGAAACTATACCGGAAGAAAAGCCTAAGACTGAACCGAAAGTTGAAGAAAAAGTTAAAGAAAAAGTTGAAGAAAAACCTCTCGAGATTGTAAAACCGGTTGAAGTAAAAGAAGAAATTAAACAAGAAAAGAAACCTAAAACAGAAGAAGTACCTGTTGAAGTAAAGGTCGAAACCAAAAAAGCAGAAGAAAAATCCAAAACTGAAGTTATTACTGAAGAAAAACCTAAAGCTGAAACAAAACCTGAAGATAAGAAAAAAGAAGAAAAACCGATACAGGAACCAAAACCAAAAGCCGAAGAAAAAATCGAAACCAAAAAAGCTGAAGAAATATCCACAACTGAAACTAAAATAGAACAAACACCTAAAGCAGAAGAAAGACTCCAAACTGAAGCAAAAAGAGAGGAAAAACCTAAAACTGAAATTAAGCCCGAAGAAAAGAAAAAAGATGAAAGGCCTAAGCTGGAACTCAAAAGTGAACAAAGAGCCAAATCAGATGAAAGGTATGCCGATGGAAAAAGAACAGATAAACCAAAGAAGAAACGCCAGAAACTTGCAGAAGTTACTCCAGGTCATGCACCTAAATTGCGTGGCTTAACAATTGTCGGCAAAATCGAATTAAAGAAAAACCGCTCCGAACAAAGCGATGGAGATAGAAACAGAGGAATCCGAAAAGATAGAGACGACAAAAGAGGAAGCAAAGACAGATACAAGGGTGATAGAGGAGATAATAGAGGAGATAATAGAGGTAAAAAACCTGATAGACCATTAGTAGAAATTAAGCAATCTCAATTCACACAATCAGATTCAAAAACAGGGAAACAAATTTTCACTAAAAAACCTGAACCAGCAAAAGTAACTTTTGGCGATGAACTCGTTCGTGCTCAGGTAAAGGTGAAAGTTAAAGATAAAATTAAGTCCAAAGAAGAAAAACACGTAAAAAAACATAAAAAAGCAATACGAGAACAAATTTCCAGTGTTGACGTAGAAAAAGCAATCAAAGAAACAATGGCAGGAATGGATAGTTCGCAAGGTGGTTCTTCACGTGCCAAAATTAAGATGAAAAAGAAAATCGAACGGGAAGAAAAAGCTGCCATTAAAATGATGGAAGCACAAGGAAATGAAAATCTGCTCAAACTTACAGAATTTGTAACTACTTCCGAACTTGCTCATTTGATGAATGTTAATCCTAACCAAATCATTATGAAATGTATTTCACTTGGTTTGATGGTTACAATAAATCAACGATTGGATAAAGATACCTTGATGCTTATTTCAGAAGACTTTGGTTACCGTGTTGAATTCATTGATGAACAAACTACTATTGATATCGAGGTAGAAGCCGATACACCTGAATCACTCAAACCAAGAGCACCGATTGTAACTATTATGGGGCACGTTGACCATGGTAAGACAAAGCTTTTGGACTTTATACGCAATTCGAATGTCGTAGCTGGTGAAGCAGGCGGAATAACTCAGCATATTGGTGCATATCAGGTTGAATTGAAAGACGGCAGGATGATTTCCTTCCTGGATACGCCTGGTCACGCTGCTTTTACTGCGATGCGTGCTCGTGGTGTACAGGTTACTGATATCGTTGTGCTGGTTGTAGCTGCAGATGACGGAGTGATGCCTCAGACAATGGAAGCAATTTCTCACGCAAAAGCAGCCGGTGTTCCAATGGTAATTGCAATTAACAAAATTGATAAACTTGATGCAAACCCCGACAGAATCAAACAACAACTCTCTGACCAGGGTATCTTGGTTGAAGATTGGGGCGGCAAATTCCAATCTGCCGAAATTTCTGCAAAAGCAGGAATCAACATTGAACAATTACTTGAAAAAATTCTAATTGAAGCAGAATTGCTTGACTTGAAAGCAAATCCTGACAGAAAAGCTACGGGAGCAGTGATTGAAGCTGTAATGAAGAAAGGTTTCGGTCCTGTTGCAACTATCATGGTGCAAAAAGGGACGCTGAAAGTTGGCGATGCTTTTGTGGCAGGTGTAGCTCATGGTAAAGTCCGCAGATTGCTCGATGAAAGAGAAAAGGATGTTACTTCATCAGTTCCTGCAGATCCTGTATTGGTAGTTGGTTTTAATACACTTCCGGAAGCTGGCGATACGTTTATTGTTACTCATAATGAAATTGAAGCAAGAAATGTTGCTCAGGAAAGAGCTAAGCTCAAACGTGAACAGGAAATGCGCCAAATCCGCAAGATTTCATTGGATGATATATCTCAAAGAATTTCCGAAGGAAATATTAAAGATTTGAAAGTTATCATCAAAGGTGACGTGTCCGGTTCTGTGGAAGCACTGTCAGATTCACTTCTTAAACTTGGACAAGACGAAGTTCGTGTTCAGATTATTCACCGTGGTGTGGGTACGATTCTGGAAACTGACGTTACTTTGGCATCTGCATCCGAAGCAGTAATTATTGGCTTCAATGTTAGTGTGGATATGAATGCACGTAAACTTGCTAATGTAGAAAAAGTTGATATTCGTCAATATAATATTATTTATGACTGTATAAACGAAATTAATCTTGCTCTGGAAGGTTTACTCACTCCCGATTATCAGGAAGAAACTACTGCTGTAATTGAAGTTCGGCAATTATTCAAAATTTCTCGTGTTGGAACTATTGCTGGTTGTTATGTACAATCAGGTAAAATTAATAAGAATGAAAATGTTCGAGTTCTCAGAGAAGGTCTTCTAATTTATAGCGGCTCATTAAAATCACTCAAACGTGAAAAAGATGACGTGAAAGAAGTTGATGCCGGCTACGAATGCGGTATTATGATTAGTGGTTTCAATGATTATCATATTGGCGATTCGATAGAAAGTTATAAAGTAGTAGAAATTAAAAGAAAATTACGTTAGAATTAAGCAAAAATGGAAAGTTACCGTACAGACAGAATAGCCAAAGAAATTCGTAAAATTTTATCGCAGACGATTTCCTTGCTTGGCAAAGAATTGGGCGGAGGTTTAATCAGCCTCACCAAGGTTACTGTCACTAAGGATTTGTCTATTGCCAAATTATATATCAGCATTTTCGGGGCGAAATATACACCTCTGGAAATTATTAATTATCTGAATGAAAACAAGTCATATTTCCGAAATGAATTAGGCAATAAGATGCGCTTGCGTGCTCTTCCGGATTTGAAATTTTTCCTTGACGACACTTTGGATGAAATTGAGCATATTCAAAAAATGATTAAAGAAGTGCAAAGCGAATTACCTGAAAATTCTGATGAATCTGCTGACTAATCAAATTCGTAATAAAACTGAACTTTTTGCTGCCTGGCTTGAGAAAATTCCCGATGAAGGCGGCTTAATTTTAATAGATAAAGATGAGGGCTGGACCTCATTCGACATTATCCGAAAACTCCGCAATTTACTTAAAATCAAGAAAATAGGTCATGCCGGAACTTTAGATCCTCTTGCTACCGGTCTTATGATTGTTGCTGTCGGCAAAGCTACTAAGCAGCTTAATTTTATTCAAAATGACGATAAGCAATATACCGGATTGATTAAACTCGGTGCATCTACCCCGTCTTACGATCGTGAAACGGAAGAATCTGAATTTGCTGACATTTCTGATTTGGATGAAAAGGTGATTCTGGCAAATAGAGATAATTTTTTAGGGGAATTGGAACAATTTCCACCGGTTTATTCCGCTGTAAAATATCAAGGTAAAAGAGCTTACGAATTTGCTCGTAAGAAAATCGACATTGAATTGCAACCCCGGAATGTGACAATATTTCAGTTTGAAATTCTCTCTCTTGATAATCCTTTTCTGGAATTTAAGATTGATGTATCCAAAGGATTTTATGTACGCACCTTTGCCTTTGATTTTGGTCATTCATTAAGAATTCCGAGTTATCTTTATTCACTTAAAAGAACCCGAGTTGGAGAATATTTTTTGAAAGATGCCGTAAAACTTGATGAAATCGAAGATTTACTCGCCAAGTAACTAAGAAATATATATTAAATTATTTTTTTATAATATAAAATGTTAGTAATTTTACATTTTTAATATTTGCAATTCCTATGAATATATTTTACAATATCGAAGATGTTCCCTTCCAAAAAGAAAGCGTGCTCACAATCGGCACATTTGACGGAGTTCATTTAGGACATAAGCAGATTATTTCAAAGCTACTTAGCGATGCCAAAGAAAAGTCGCTCAGAAGTCTGGTAATCACTTTCGAACCTCATCCTCAGGTTGTTATCCAAAGAGCAGATAAACCGGAAGTTTATCTGATTAATTCCCTGAAAGAAAGATTGGAACTTTTTGAAAAAAATGGTATTGAAAATATATTAATAATTGATTTCACTAGTGAATTTTCAAAAATTGAAGCTGAAGACTTTATTAAAGATTATCTATATAAAATCGGATTCCAAAAAATTATTTTGGGCTATGACCATACTTTCGGAAGAGACAGGCAGGGATCGATTGATACTCTGAAAAAATTTGCCGAAAAAGATAATTTCGAAATAGAACAAATCGGACCATATAAACATGATGATAAAATCATTTCCAGCACCGTAATCCGCAAATTGCTTCAAGCTTCAAAGATTAGCGAAGCTAATGAAATGCTGGGATATAAATTCTTTGTGAAAGGAAAAGTGCAATTCGGTAGAGGTATGGGAGCCCAAATCGGTTTCCCGACTGCAAATATAAAACCTGCCATTTCTCATAAGTTATTACCGGGTTTTGGTGTATATATTGTTGAATCAATGATTGACGGAAAGCTCCATTATGGAATTGCAAATATTGGATTGCGTCCAACCATGACCAATGACATAAAACCAACTTTGGAAGTTCATTATCTCGACTTTGACAAGGATTTATATGATGAAGTAATCAAAGTTTGCTTCATTCAGTTTATTCGTCCCGAAATAAAATTCGACAGTTCGGAGGAATTGGCACATCAAATCAGAAAAGATGAAAAACAAGCTAAAAGATTTATAAAACACTTAAAAGAAGATAATCAAGAATTATGAAAAGGTTACCAATTTTAGGAGATGAAGCAATTGCTCAGGGTGCAATTGACGCAGGTCTCACAGCTATTTATGCTTATCCGGGAACTCCTTCAACAGAAATTACAGAATATGTGCTCCGCTCCAAACAAGCAAAGGAAGCAGGAATTATTGCAAACTGGTGCGCAAATGAAAAGACTGCTATGGAAGCTGCTATCGGCGTTTCCTATACTGGGAAGCGTGCTATGGCTTGCATGAAACATGTTGGGCTTAATGTTGCGGCAGATCCTTTTATGAATTCAGCTATTACAGGCGCTAACGGTGGTTTAGTAGTCGTTTCCGCCGATGATCCTTCCATGCATTCATCACAAAATGAACAGGATTCCCGCTATTTCGGGAAGTTTGCTCTTATGCCTGTTTTGGAACCACATGACCAACAGGAAGCCTATGATATGATGCATTACGGATTCGATATTTCTGAAAAATACGGAACACCGATTTTGATGAGAATAACTACACGTTTGGCTCATTCCCGTGCAGGTGTTACTTTGCGTGAAACTAGAGCACAAAATGATATGAGATTGCCTGAAAATGCACGTCAATTCGTGCTGTTACCTTCAAATGCACGTCATCGTTATGATATACTTGTTCGCAATCAGGATAACTTCATTTATGAAGCTGAAACTTCGGGATTCAACAAATTTACTGATGGTGTCGATAAATCAATGGGTATTATCGTAAGTGGTATTGCATATAATTATGTAATGGAAAATTATCAACACAATAATTTACCATATCCTATCCTCCGCATTGGTCAATATCCTCTTCCGGTGGATATGATTCGCAATCTGATTGATTCAGTTGATAAAGTACTCGTGATTGAAGAAGGTTACCCTCTGATTGAAGAACAGTTAAGAGGTCTTCTGAATAATGGCAGCAAACCTATTCACGGCAGATTGGACGGTACTTTGCCTCGCAAAGGAGAGTTGAATCCGGTTATTGTAGCAAAAGCTTTGAATTTCGGAGAACCTACACTTAATATTGTTCCTGAATTTATTGTTGGTCGTCCTCCGCAATTATGTGCAGGTTGTCCGCATATTGATTCCTATACAGGTTTGAACGAAGCAATGGCTGATTATTCCGGTGGCAGAGTTATGTCTGATATTGGCTGCTATACTCTTGGTGCACTTGAGCCATTCAATTCCATTAATTCATGCGTGGATATGGGTGCTTCCATCACAATGGCAAAAGGTGCTGCTGATGCTGGTTTAGTTCCAGCTGTTGCAGTGATTGGTGATTCTACTTTCATCCATTCCGGTATTACAGGTTTGATAGACTGCGTAACGTATAATTCACCGGTAACTATCTTGATATTAGATAATGAAACTGTTGCAATGACCGGTGGTCAGAAATCTCTTGCAATGGGCAAATTGGAAAATATTGTGCTTGGAGCAGGATTGAAACCTGAACATTTGCACGTAATCGACCCACGTAAAAAATTCCATGAGCAAAACACCGAATTAATGAAAAAAGCCATTGCTCATCAAGGCGTGAGCGTGATTATTGCAAGACGTGAATGCATCGTTGCACTTGATGAAATTAAAGCAGAAAGAGAAAAACTTGCTGCTCAGACTAATTGATTTTAAGGTGAAAATATGAATAATGAAAATTTGAACTCAGAAAAATTCAAAAAAGATATAATTATAGCAGGTGTTGGCGGACAAGGTATTGTTTCTATTGCATCGGTAATCGGGTATGCAACTTTGGAAGCCAAATTATTTTTTAAACAAAGTGAAGTTCACGGAATGAGTCAGCGTGGAGGAGATGTGCAGTCTCATTTCAGAATTGCAAATGCTCCAATTCATTCAGATACAATTCCGATGGGGAATGCAGACTTAATCATTTCCGTTGAACCTATGGAAGCACTGCGTTACGTGAATTTCCTCAATTCTGACGGTTGGATAATTACAAATCAAAATCCTTATAATAATATTCCGAATTATCCCGATTTGAACATTGTGTACGATACAATTAATCAATTTCCGCATAGCATTATGTTTGATGCGGAAGCGGAAGCAAGGAAAATCGGTACAGCAAAAGCTGCAAATATCGTATTGCTCGGAGCAGCATCTTCTTTCCTAGGAATGGATTATACAATGCTCGAAACAGGTATCCGCAAACTTTTCGGACGTAAAGGCGATAAAATCGTAGATATTAATATCCGTGCTTTAGCTCGTGGTGCTGAAATCTTCAGGGATATAAAAAAATAGAGTTTTAAATAAATTTAAATTTGTAGGGACGTGGCATATTGAGTCCCTACAAATACAATTCAAGTTCGCTAGATTCCTGCTTACGCCCCGATATGTAGGGGACAAGCAGGAATGACAATGACTCGTCTCCTTTCACTATCATTAAATCTTCACAAATTTTATTACTTTCGTTTCAGTGCCATAATCAATTTTTATGAAATAGGTACCTACAGGAACTCCGGAACAATTCCAGGTGAGTTTGCCACTCCAATCGCTCTCTTGTATAATTTCAATATTTTCATCAGATTCGATTTTATTACCGTATATATTGTAAATTCCAATTTTTGCTGTACCTATATCAAGTCTCAAATCCCAATAAATCTTAGCTGTCACTCTGTCATGAGCGGGATTGGGGAATACATATTGAGTGTAAAAGTTATTCTTTACTTCGATTTCATCTACTCCTGTTATCCAATCTTTTATATTTAATCTATATATTCCGGAAGATGTAGCTGCATATAAATAATCACCATTAATTTTTAATTTGTTTAACATAATACCTGCATATCCTTTATTTAAAGGAAACCAATTCAAACCTTCATCTATTGTATAATAAACACCTCCATACAACGATACTCCGGCAAAAATACAATCTCCATATTCAACAATGGTTTTTGTTTCGCATGAATCTGGAAAACCATTATTTCTTTTTTCCCAGGTTTCCCCTAAATCAGAAGATACAAATATTCCTTCTCCTTCCACAGTTATTCCTTTAAATGAATTTGGACTAACATAGGTCCCAAAATACAATTTATTTTTAATATATTTTATTTCATTTACTGTAATTTCCTCATTTTTCTGTGGAATTTCTAAATGCTTTAAAATTTTATCTGTTAAATTATATCTATAAATTCCATTTTTATAAGTGCCAACAAACAAATTATCCTCAACTTTTTCCATAGACATTATAGGAACATCTAATATTAGCGGTGTAGCTAATTTTTCCCATGATTCTCCCTTATCTGAAGAAAAATATATCCCATATCTTGTTCCAACATATACAATATTGTTTTCATCTTCATATATAGTATAAACCTGTGTGTTTTTCAATCCGTTTCCATCGTTAATATATTTATACGTTTTTCCGTAATCATTTGAAATGAGAAAATAGGTATAATTATTTGTTAAGTAAAGCATATTATCCTTTATATACATCTTCGAAATAATCAGTTGATTAAGAGATTGATCAGCTATACTTTCCCAATTATTCCCATTATCAATTGTTACCCATATAAAATTCTTATATTTCGCTGCATATAATTTATTATCCTGAAAACAAATATCTAATACTGTACCGCTGTTTAGTGTATCGTTCAATAAACTTATTTTTGATTCCAAAGTTTTATCTGTTTGAAATAATCCATTGTAAGTACTTAAGATGATTTTTTCATTCATAACTCGAAAATCCTGAACCCACTCTCTCACGAAATTTTGTGCATAATGCCAACTTTCTCCATCATCTACACTATAATATAAAACGGTATTTTGCGGTGTGTAGTAGTCATAAGTTTTAGGTATATATGCGACTGCATATATATAATTTTGAAACACCATCATACGATTTACAGAATAATCAAAATCAGAATAGTCATCTTTGTAATGTATGCCGTCACTTTTTTTAATCCAGGTCAGACCTTCATCTGTTGATTTAAACACACCTGTAGAAGTTCCAATAAAAAGTACACTATCTTTGTCAATAAAGCAATTAACACGACTTTTCCAAAAATCTGTTGTGGAATCAATAATTGGAATTAATGTTTTTTCCGATGGATTATATATATATATACTGGGTTTATTTTTGATTAAATTATCAATAGTGTTTTGAGATTTATCAAGTCCAAAGTAAATTTTATTATTATAACTATATATAGTTTTAGGTTCAAAGTATATTTTTCCATTTGTTAATGAGTCAATTATATCATCCCATTCTCCCAATTCTGAATTGTATTTCAAATATTTTCTGCTTGTCGAATTACTGTAAAATGAAGTGAACACCTGTTCATTATTTTTACATAAACAATTATAATAACTTGGTGTATAATCTGCATTCGCTTTTCTCCAACTCATACCTTCATTATTAGAATGTATCAATTCATAAAATGGTTCGGAAGTTCGATATGGAGATTGAACAAAAATATCTACTCCAAGTTTGACAATGTTATTAATACCAAAAAAATAATTTGAATCATTATATTTTATTTCAATCCAAGTCTTGCCAATGTTTTCTGTTTTAAATAACTTATCAAATTGTCCTATATAAATTGTATTACCATCAACTTCAAGTGCAGAAATTGCTGTCTCCTTATCAGGTCCTTTTAAGTATTCCCAATTAGAATATGTATATATTGGGAAAAAAATAGTAATTATTTGAATGATTAGAATTATTAATATCTTTTGATTATTCATTTTTTTACTCTAAAAATTTGTTAAACATAAATTTGTTTTCCAATTATTTCTTGCTAATTGGGAAACATCCGAATTGAAGGCACGCAATGAGGAGTAATTCTTTTTCCATGATATATTTCTTCCGGTTTTCGAAAGATATTCTGTTAAAGTATTGTTTGTAACTTTCTTTGTAATTTTCATCTGCTCTTTGCTCAGATTTTTCTACGGTTCTGATGCAATGAATTTCGTCTGAATCGTCTCTGCGTAAGCATATAAGCATATAAGCCTTTCTTGTGCCCGCTTCAGAATTTACTGCAATATTAATAAGCCAATCTTCCATTTCTTGGACATTTCGTGTAACATAATAAATCAGCAATTGCAATTTACGAAAAACAATTAAATATTAAACATCAGATCTAATATATTTATATTTTTTCCAAAATTGCAAGTTCTCATATACACTAAACAAAAAAATTGGCCAAAAATTACATTATAGGTGAAAAAATAATAGGAATAGTGAAATTCATTTCACTTTCACATACTAAAAAAAAGAAAGGAATACGAATTCGTGTTCCTTAAAATTTATAACTTATAATTAGCTCGAATTTTTCGGATTTTAAGGTATTTATTGTTAGAAAACTAAGTATTAATAGCAGTATTGATTTTTTCATGTTGCGCCATTTTTTTTTGGAATCCTACTAATAATTGTCTGCTTATTTCAGGACGGGACATTTTTATAATTGAAAAGCCCCATTATTTGGGGGTTTTTTATGTATTTAGTCGTACAAAGGTAATACATTGAATGATTAACCGCAAATTATTTTCATTTATTTCATACCAATATCAAAAAACAAAAAACGTTAACAATTAATTATATTTATAAAAATTTATTGAAAATCAAATAGGATGACATTATGCAAATTTATCTGGATACTGCAAATATATCACATATCAGAGAAGCGGCAGCTTGGGGAATTCTTTCGGGTGTAACTACTAATCCATCATTATTAGCAAAGGAAGATCCAAATGTTGATGTGAAAGAAAGGATTAGAGAAATTCATTCACTGGTGGGTGGTCATCTTTCAGTGGAAGTGATTTCGACAGAAACTGACGGAATGGTAAGAGAAGCTCACGAAATTTTGGAATGGTTCCCTGAAGCTACAATAAAAATTCCTATGATTCCAACGGGATTAGGTGCAGTGAAAAGGTTATCAGATGAAAATATCCCGACTAATGTAACTTTGATTTTCAATCCCGTGCAGGCTTTGGCAGCAAATAATGCCGGAGCAACTTATGTGTCGGTTTTCCTTGGTAGAATTGACGATATTGGCATGAGCAGTTCTGCAATTTTGGAAGAAATCACCGGTATCTGGTACACTCATAATCTAGAATCGCAGATTATTGCAGCATCTATACGCACTCCTTTGCATATAATTGAATCTGCAAAATTGGGTGCTCATATTGCCACAGTTCCGTATAATACTTTGAAGCAATCTTTACAACATCCTCTCACAGACAAAGGTGTACAACTTTTCCTTGATGATTATGCAAAGATGCAGACAGAAATAGCAAAATTGAAAGGCTAAAATTTGTTCAGCGAAGAATTCAGGCAAGCAATATCATCAGCAAATAGCGTAATGATACTCACAGGTGCAGGCGTTTCCAAGGAAAGCGGACTCGACACTTTTCGTGATGCTGGAGGACATTGGTCCAGGTACAATCCGATAGAACTTGCAAGTCCGCAAGGTTTTGCCGCTGACCCGAAATTAGTTTGGGAATGGTATTCTGCACGCAAAGAAAAGGCTTTGGCTGCCGAACCTAATCCGGGACATTTCGCAATAACTGAAATGGAGCAGATTTTTCCCAATTTTTCGCTTTTCACTCAAAATGTGGACAGACTACATCAAAAAGCCGGCAGCAAAAAAGTGCATGAGTTACACGGCAATATTATGTCGGCACATTGCAATAATTGCGGACTGGTTTATATGAATGAAATTGATATTACTCAAGGATTGCCACATTGTGCTGTTTGCGGTGGATATGCTCGTCCTTCAGTTGTTTGGTTTGGTGAACAATTACCCGAGGAAATACTTGAAAAGGCAATAAATTTTACCAAATCAGTTGATATTTTTTTTACAATAGGAACATCTGCCGAAGTTTATCCTGCTGCACATTTACCTCATTTGGCAAAAGAGTCAGGTGCTTTTGTAGTGGAAGTGAATCCAAACGAAACTTCGTTTACACGATTTGCAGATATTAGTTTCAGAAATCCATCCGGAGAAATTCTCCCGAAAATTCTAAACTTAATAAAGGAAGTAAAGTCCTATGGTTAAAGGGATTGGTATAGATATTGCAGAAGTGCAGAGAATAAAAAATGCTGTAGAAAAATATAAGGACAAATTTTCCGGCAAAATTTTTACAGAAGAGGAAGTTGCTTATTCAATGTCATTGAAAAACAATGAATATGTACATCTTGCTGCTAGATTCGCCGTGAAAGAAGCTTTCAGCAAAGCAATCGGGACAGGGATTACGAAAGGATTCAAATTCCGTGAAGTGGGAGTAATCAACAAAGAAAACGGCGAACCGGTACTTATTTTAACCGGTGATTTAGCAGAAAAATACGGAAGGTATAAGTTCCATGTTTCGATTTCTCATACAGACACAAATGCAGTTGCAGTAGTTGTGATGGAAGAGGTTGAATAAATCTTCAATTCAATCGAATAAAATAGATGTAAAATAATACTATATTCCGGATTTTTCCTTAATTTGTAATGACTTTTTTAATGAAAAAATATGAAAAGAATCGCATTATTCGAAAATCAGAACAAACCCGAAGCAATTAAATATGCTCAAATTACCGCAAGACTCTTATATGAAAAAGGATTTGAGTGTTACGTGAGCGACCAGATTTATGGGAATATGACCGATGAATATAAAAGCTATGTGAAAACTATTGAACTCTCTGAATTTAGGGAAGTGATTGATGTAATTATTACTTTGGGCGGAGACGGCACAATCCTTTCTGCAGTGAGGCAGGTTGCCGATAGTGCAATACCAATAATGGGAATAAATGTCGGCAAATTAGGTTTTTTGGCAGAATTTCCAAATACACAAATTGAATCAGCGGTGTCAGCTTTAGTAAATGGGGAATATCGGATTGTCGAACGTGCTATGCTTTCCACAAATGTAGATGGGGAAATAATCTTGGCACTGAATGATATAGTTGTCGAAAAATTATCTTCTTCCAGAATGATTACTTTGCATACATATTCGGATGATAATTTCGTTGCCGCTTATCGTGCTGACGGGTTAATTGTAACAACTCCAACAGGTTCAACGGCATATTCGCTGGCGAGTGGGGGACCAATTTTGGCACCTTCTACTAAAGTTATATGCCTGACTCCTATTGCACCGCATTCTCTTACTTTCCGTCCTTTGGTAATTCCTGAAGAAAATACTATAACACTAAAAGTAGAAGCACCAAACGGTGAGGCAAAGCTTGTAGCAGATGGCCAAGTCGAAAAAATCCTGAAAAATGGTGATGAGGTGAAAATTTCCATTGCAAAAGAAAGAGTGCAGCTGATTAAACCAAAGAAAACATCATATTATGATGTACTTCGTGCAAAATTGCTCTGGGCAGCAGATCCAACTGCAACTATAAAATAATTTTTTGATTTTTCATAAATTATGGAAGTTTAAAATCTTAAATTTTGTAAATTTGTATTTATATATAATTAAAAGTTAAAACTTATTATTTTTTTAATTAAGAATTCAAGAAAAATATGCTTCAGCCAGATTTAAAATTAATATTACCCGATATTCAAGATTTATCGAAAATTGATGTATATATCGCAAACGGTGGATACGAAATGTTCCGTAAAGCACTCACAATGCAGCCGGACGAAGTAACCAATGAAGTGAAACGTTCCAAATTACGTGGTCGTGGAGGTGCTTGCTTCCCAACCGGATTGAAATGGACATTTATGCCGAAAGGTAATGATAAACCAAAATATTTGGCAGTTAATGGTGATGAATCTGAACCGGGTTCCTTCAAAGATAGGCAGATATTCGAATATAATCCTCATCAATTAATCGAAGGAATTTTGATGTCCGGTTATGCTATGGGATTGAAGGCTGGTTATATTTACATTCGTGGTGAATATCACAAATGGGTTAGATTAATGCAAGATGCGATTGATGAAGCTTATGCACGTGGATTTGTTGGTCCAAAGATGAAAGGAACTTTTGGTACTGATTTTTCTATGGATATTTACGTACATAAAGGTGCCGGAGCATATATCTGTGGTGAAGAAACATCACTTATGAATTCAGTCGAAGGATGGCGGGGCTATCCACGATTTAAGCCGCCATTCCCTGCTCAGTATGGACTTTGGGGTATGCCAACAACAGTGAACAATGTTGAAACTATCGCAAATGTTCCTGCAATTTTCAAAATTACTGCAGATAAATATCTGACTATTGGCGCTCCTACTCAACCGGGAACTTTGCTTTACGGGGTGAGCGGACATGTCAATAAACCAGGCGTATATGAATTCCCTACAGGAATTTCTCTGAAAGAACTAATTTATGATATTTGTGGTGGAGTTCCGGGCGGAAAAGCCATTAAGGCTGTAATACCGGGAGGTTCTTCAATGCCGCCACTCACTGCTGAAGAAGTGGAAATTGCTATGATGGACGAAGACAGCCTTTCCAAAATTGGCAGCCATATTGGTACTGGTGGTGTGATGGTGATGGACGAAGATACTGATATCGTAAAAGTTACAAAGAGAATATCTCATTTTTATCATCATGAATCCTGCGGACAATGTACACCTTGCCGTGAAGGAACCGGTTGGATGGAAAAAATTCTATCCAGAATCGTTGCAGGTGATGCAGATGTGAAAGATTTGGACTTACTAGTTTCTGT
>MHAC01000005.1 GCA_001804565.1 Ignavibacteria bacterium GWF2_33_9
TAAACTTAAAGGACTAAGTCCGGTTATGTTCCGAACTCAGTCCTTATAAAACTTTTTTTAACGTCCAACTTTTTGGGGTCAGATCACATGTTACGTCTCTACATTTCAGACGCAAAGCATTGCGTCTCTATGTTGTTTATTTTTCGCAAAATTGCGAGTTGATTTATTTCATAATTTTTCAATTTTGTGGGTTTTATCAATTATATAAACAATAAAATTAAGCAAAAATTACAAAACATATAAAAATAATTTAATTTAATCATTATTTTCATACAAAATTAAACATCAAAACTACATTACAAATAAAGAAATTTACATATTTATTAAAGTTATTCAAGTGTATTTTCATAAATTTGTATTTTATAAATTAAACTATATAAGAAGAATATGTTTATTGGTTTACAAACAGCGTATGCAATGGCACCGGCAGGTGGTGGTTCCCAAGGTGGTGGTGGTTCAATGATTTCAACATTGATTATGTTTGCTGCCGTAATTTTAATTATGTATTTTTTGATGATTCGTCCTCAACAAAAAAGACAAAAAGAACATCAGAAAATGCTTTCAAGCATACAAAAAGGTGATAAAGTTGTAACTTCTTCCGGAATTCACGGTACTGTTACAGAAATGGACGACAAAACTATTGTACTTAGGGTTGACGAAAACACAAAATTGAAATTCGATAGAGGAGCAGTAGCAAATAAGATTTAACTGCCTCGAAAAAATATACTTTTATAAATCTTTTGCTGAGGCAAAAGATTTTATTTTTTTTCTAAAACTTAAAATATGATGAATACAATACCTGAAGTAATTGAAGACTTAGCAATGGGTAAGTCAGTTATAATAATGGATGATGAAGACAGAGAAAACGAAGGCGATCTTATTGCCTCGTCTGAACTTTGTACTGCAGAAACCATAAATTTCATGTCCACTTATGCTCGTGGATTAGTATGCGTTTCTATAACTGAAGATAGAGCCGAAGAATTAGGACTCGAAATTATGGTTCGAGATAATTCTGCATTCCATGGTACTCGATTTACTGTATCGGTTGATTATGCACACGGAACAACATCAGGGATTTCTGCATTTGACCGTGCAGCAACAATCAGAGCAATTTCGAATATGAAAACAAAGCCGGAAGATTTGCTTCGTCCTGGTCATATTTTCCCATTGATAGCTCGTAACGGTGGTGTTTTGCGCCGTGCAGGTCATACCGAAGCGGTTATTGATTTAATGAAATTGGCAGGATTAAAAGAATCGGGCGTACTTTGCGAAATCATGAAAAATGATGGAACAATGGCCCGGCGTGACGACTTATATGAATTTGCCCAAAAGCATAATTTAAAAATCGCAACTATAAAGGAATTAATTTCCTATTTATATAAAAATACATTTTTAGTTCAGGAAGTTGCCCATGCTCAATTGCCGACTGAATTCGGTGAATTTGAAGTTAAAGTTTTCCAAAGTACAATTGACGGAACAGAGCATACAGCACTCGTAAAAGGTGAATTTACGGAAGATGAAGAAATTTTGGTGAGAGTGCATTCGGAATGTTTGACAGGAGATGTGTTTGGTTCTTTGCGCTGCGATTGCGGACCACAACTTCATAGTGCAATGGAAATGGTAGAAAAAGCAGGGAAAGGCGTGATACTTTATATGCGCCAGGAAGGTCGTGGAATTGGTTTGGTGAATAAACTCAAAGCATATAAATTGCAGGAAGGGGGTATGGATACTGTAGATGCCAATATTGCTCTTGGATTTCCTGCTGACCCACGTGACTATGGTATTGGTGCGCAAATCCTTGTTTCGCTCGGTGTAAAGAAAATGAAACTTATAACAAATAATCCAATGAAAAGAGTAGGAATTGAAAGTTACGGACTCGAAGTAATCGAAACTGTACCTTTGGAAATAAAACCTAATCCTATTAATATTGAATATTTGAAAACGAAACAAAGCAAGATGGGACACACTTTCCGTCATCTTGGTTTATAATAAAAATTTGGAGTAAAAAATGTCTGAAATTATATATTTGACAAAAGAAAGAATGGTCCAATTGGAAAGAGAGCTAGAATATCTCACAACCACGGGAAGAATAGAAATTGCACAAAAAATTGCAGATGCTCGTTCTCATGGCGACCTTTCTGAAAATGCAGATTATGATGCTGCAAAAGAAGAACAAGGTATGCATGAAATGAAAATTGCCAAAATAGGGCATATGCTTTCAAAAGCTCAAATCATTAAAGCAGACCAATTCCCTAGTGATAAAGTATATATTCTTTCCAAGGTGAAACTTAAAAATCTGGATGACGGCGACATTGAACAATACACAATGGTTTCCGCTGAAGAAGCAGATTTCACTACAAATAAACTTTCAGTTACATCTTTGGTTGGGAAAGCATTGTTAGGAAAAACGTTAGGTGAAAAAATATCAATTAAAGTTCCGGTAGGAATTTTGAATTATGAAATTATTGAAATTGGGAAATAATTGACTGAAATATCTTAATTTTGAATTTTTAATTTCCTTTGTTAATAAATAATTCGGAGTTCAATGATGGAAAGATTCAAAAATTATATTAATGGTCAATGGGTAGAACCCAAGTCCAATACTTATTTTAAAAATATCAATCCCGCAGATATTTCAGATATCGTAGGCGAATTTCCGGAATCCGGTCAGGATGATGTGAATGATGCCGTAGCAGCTGCAAAAGAAGCTTTTAAAAAATGGAAAAATGTCCCTGCACCAAAACGTGGCGATTTACTGCGTAAGGTTGGGGACATTTTTGCTAGACGCAAAGATGAAATTGCTCGTATTATGACTCGTGAAATGGGTAAACCGGTTTTCGAAACAAAAGGTGATATCCAGGAAGCAATCGACACAGCCTATTATGCCGGTTCTGAAACTCGCAGACTTTTCGGTTACAATGCCCCAAGCGAAATGAATGACAAAATGAATATGTCTTTCCGCACTCCAATTGGTGTGGTTGGCGTAATTACTGCATTCAATTTCCCAATCGCAGTTCCATCATGGAAAATCCTTCCGGCAATAGCAGCAGGTAATACTGTTGTTTATAAACCTTCGAAAGATGTTCCTTATGCAGGTGTGATGTTCGCAGAAGTGATGGAAGAAGCAGGAATTCCTCCCGGAGTTTTCAATGTTGTTCTCGGCAAAGGTTATATGGGTAATATGATTGTGGAACATCCCGACGTGAAAGTTATCGGATTCACAGGCTCGACAGGCATAGGTGTAAAACTCGGAGAAATCGGAGGCCGCTTGAATAAACGAGTATCTCTGGAAATGGGCGGCAAAAATCCTCAAATTGTTATGCCTGATGCAAATATGGATTTGGCTATAGATGGTGTTCTCTGGGGTGCCTTCGGTACAACAGGTCAAAGATGCACAGCTACTTCCAGATTAATCTTGCATAAAGATATTTATGAAGATTTTATCGGAAAATTAAAGGAAAGGGTTGAAAAACTTCGTCTTGGTCCCGGTCTTGAACCTGAAACAGAAGTAGGACCGGTTATTCACGAAGCACAGCTGAATACTTGCGATGAATACTGTAAAATCGCTTTGGGTGAAGGAGCACGTCTCGTTACAGGCGGTTATAGAGTTACAGAAGGACTTTATGCTAACGGCTATTTCTGGAAACCGACAATTTTCGCTGATGTTACGAGAGATATGCGTCTTTTCCAGGAAGAAGTTTTCGGACCGGTACTCGCAATTTCCAAAGCTGATTCATTCGAGCATGCAATTGAATTGGCTAATGGAGTTGATTTCGGTCTTTCTTCTTCGATTTATACTCGTAATGTTAATCAGGCATTTGCCGCAATTAATATGATTGAAGCAGGAATAACTTACATTAATGCTCCGACAATTGGTGCAGAAGCACACATGCCGTTTGGAGGCGTGAAAGGTACAGGAAACGGTCATCGTGAAGGCGGATGGACAGTATTCGATATCTTCACTGAATGGAAAACAGTTTATATTGACTTTTCGGATAAACTGCAAAGAGCACAAATAGACAATTATTAGTTTGTAAAGTTTATCAAGTTTATCAAGTTTGTAAAGTTTATCAAGTTTGTAAAGTTTATCAAGTTTGTAAAGTTTATCAAGTTTATCAAGTTTATCAAGATTGTAAAGTTTATCAAGATTGTAAAGTTTTTTTGTAGGGAACACGCATGCGTGTTCCTTTTTTTTTATTATACTGTCTTCTGCGACTTACTTTTTGCAATGAACGAATGGCAAGATGAAACGTGGGGATTGCGGGCGATTTCCTGTCGAACCCCGATGCGGGGCAGAACGCTTGAATAACCACTAAAACCCGCATTGACATATACAGATTGTTAGGGCGTCGTTATTTTTCTTTCAGATATTCTAATTCTTTCCTTATATGGTTTAAGACTCCTGCAAACCAATTAGTTAATTCACTCTCCGTTGAGATTTCGTGTACATCTGAATGATTTATTGACCATTGACCATTCATTGCAAAGTGAAACTTTTCAATATCAATTATTTCTCTATCACTCTTAATATAATCTTCAAAATTATCTTCAGGAGAAGCAATTAATTCAGGAAAGGTTTTCTTTAAGTCTTCAATGTCTTTTCTTGTATAGAAATGCCAATGTGGTTGTGGGTGATAATTTGATGGAGTTTCATAATTATCCCATTCAGCCCTGAATAACTGAATTTTTTCTATATCATCACTTTCTCCCTGAAAAACAGAGAGAGAAAAGAAAATATTAGGTATTACTTTCTTTGATTTAGCGGGGTTTATAATATATCTTAACTCTATATATAACCAAATGTCATCAAACCAATTAGATACATTTACTTGCTGACTGTCATTTTTCCTGATGTTAATTGCTTGACTAATATTAATCCCTGAATTAACATAAAGAAAAGATTCTTTTTTATGAAAAATGAAATCTGAACCAATATAGTCTTTACTAATTTTATTTAGGGATGAAATAATACTTTCCATTCTATATGTCAGTTAGATAAATGTGATTTTTTAAATATTCATCAATTATTTCAAAATGGAAAAACTCACCTTTGTAGATTAGTTTTCCGAAATAGACTAATTTTTCAAAAACAAAACTATTTCGTAATTCTTCTTTGATAATGGGAATGGGGATATCTTTAGTATAATTTTTTCCTAAATCATACCATTTGCCACCTGCAAGTTGCTTTGAATAAATAGATAATAATTCCTCGAAAAATGGGCTGTTAAAAACGGAAAGATAAAAGTAGTAATCATCGTTATTTGTAAAATCTTTTTTGGGAATCCATCCATTTCCACGTTCAATTGCAAAGTATCCTTTCTCATCAAACGCAAAAGAACCAGATTTTCCAAATTCAGTTGAAATAAGTTTAGGAAACTTTTCAAATTGCCAATTCCTTGGTCTTGTTAATTCCCAGTAATTATTTACGCCAATTCTAGAATTAAGCGTTTGTTCGTATTCTGAAAGATAATGAGAAAAAGATGGTGACTGTTGAATTAAATCTTCTTGATTGCTAAAAATTAATCCATTTTTGTCATAAGGAAACCAGACATAATTTATTACTGATAATACACCTTTTTTTATAGAATCATTCTCAGCAACAGGTCGAAAAAACTTTTTTTCAACCTCTGGTAGGTTATTAAAAAAGTCTATTGAAACCTTAAAAACTTTGTTATTTCCCGTTCTTATTCCTTGCTTTACATTAAATATTTCTTGGACTGTTTTTAATTTACCTAAAGCAGATAACTTTTGTAGGTTTTTCTTTAATTCTTGCTCTTTATAAGAATTTATTTTCCAATTTTCGTTTTCTGGATAATGGTCAGGTACATAAATGCTATGAGTTGGATTGTTTTTAATATAAGGTAATTGGTTATAATTAATTTTTCTTAAGTCACGAAATACATCTGAAATAATTCCTTTTTCATTTTTAGTCCACATTAAAAGGGGGATTGTTTGAGAAAGAGGTTTTTTACCAATTAGAATACTCACATCGGTTAAAGCATGCTCAAAAACGAAGTTTCCTAATTTGCCGACAAGAAGCAAAGAAATTGTTTCTTTCAATTCATTTCTTAATGTCTTATATGAATCCATCAGTAGAATTGATGATGGAATAACAGTTCCAACAATACCATCATTTTTAAGGCATTTTGCACTTTTTGAAATAAATGCACTTGCCAGATTTGGTTTCTTTCTTGAACTTTCTCCGAGTGTCGCTGAAACTATCTCTCGGTTATTTTTATCCATTAATTCCCAAGAAAGAAATGGTGGATTCATTAATATTAAATCGTAATCATTATCCCATTTTTTTGTCAAGGAATTATCAACTTTTTCAAGATGAATTGTTAAGTTCTCTCCCCATTCACGTTTCTCATAAGTAAGAAGAAAATTTGAAATGTTTATTGCTGATTCTGAACTATCCCATCCATTTATTTCAATAATTCTATTATATCCAAGTGTTTTTAATTGCTTCAAAACTTCAAGGAGAAATTCGGAACTGCCGCAGGCAGGGTCTAAAATTTTTAATGAATCTTTTTCATGTATATTCAAATTTGACAAAGAATATTCAACAATACTTCGAGCTATATATGAAGGTGTGTAATGGAAACTAGAATATTGTTTATGTTTTGATTCAAAATTCGAATCATACGTTCCCCATAAAGTTAAGTTTCTATTGTAAAAGAAAGCCTCTTTTTGGGCTTCTTGAAAAAGGTGACCAGCTGAATGTCTTAGCAGTAAGTCAAGGTTAGTTTTAAGTTTTTTGTTATTTAGAAATAATCCATTATTGAGGTTTTCTAAATAGCTTTCAAGTCCATTTGAAATTGTCGGATTTGTTATACCCCATTTATTAAAATCGATGTTCCCAAATTCGACCTTCTCTTCATATGCAATCAATAGAATTAATAATTGATTAATTGCTTGGATTCCTTCTTCTTTCTCATTTGTAAGATGCCTTAAGCTTCTATATATATCAATAATGAAAGGAACAACATCGTATTCGCTCTTATATGAGTCTTTTAATAAATATGAATAGAATTTTGGTAGATTTTCTTGAATTAAAGAAAGTTTGTAGTTCTCTTCCTTTTCTTTTAACCAATTATATAAATAGATTTCATTTTCTTTTAAAGTGATGAAGTTTTTTGTATTACTTGACCAAGCGTATGAATAATATTCTTCTTTTGATTTATCAGCGTCAATATCAATACAAAAGTCACCATAACCACCATTTAAAAGTATATACTTATTGGTCTGTCCAGTTGAAAATAAATTAATTGGAAGTAATCCCAAGTTTTTTTTCCAATCATTTATGTTATTTAGTTGATTCATGAAAATTAGCTCATATTATTCTTCAAAAGTACAATTTAAACTTTTTAAAATCATATTTAATTTGGTCGATTTATAATGAGCCCTAACGGTTTGTGTATGGTGCGTATCCCGAAGGGTATGCACTATACACTATGTTAGGCACAGTTATTTAATCTTGATAATTTAATAGGAGATACAAAGCATAATCAATTAGATCATTATTATCTAATCTATCATCTTCTTTCAGTTTTTGTATTAATCCGCTTATCTCAGTATTTGGATAAACTATAGCAACCCCACCACTAACTTCTTTTATTTCAACATATTTTCGTCCGTTATTTGATTTGGTATACCAACTGCATGGATAAGTAACTTTTCGTCCATCACTTCCTGATGTTGTACACCAACTGCATGGATAAGCAACTTTTCGTCCATCACTTCCTGATGTTGTACACCAACTGCATGGATAAGCAACTTTTCGTCCATCACTTCCTGATGTTGTACACCAACTGCATGGATAGGCAACCTTTCGTCCATCA
>MHAC01000006.1:0-21750 GCA_001804565.1 Ignavibacteria bacterium GWF2_33_9
TAGGTTGTACTCATTATCCGGCCCTTTCCAAGGTAATTTCACATATTCTTCCTAAAGTAAGTTTAGTTGATACAGGGGAACAATCCTCAATTCAGGTTCTCAGAATCTTAGCTCAAATGCAATTACTTAATGAAGACAAGGTAGATTTTAGTATCATTCCGCAAATAGATTTTTATTTAACGGATTTATCATCAAATTTCCAAAAAATTGCCGAGAATTTATTGGGTATTACAATTGAAAAACCTATGTTAATAACTATTTCTGATGATTAATCTACATTTATTCTAACTTTTTTTCGTTTCCACAATAAACATCAATTAGTTTGTAATGAAAAGAAACCTTACATTTTTATTAATCATCATAGGAATAAATTTATCATTTATCAATTTACGTGCTGAAAATGATTCTTTAAGAGTGCGTAAAGCTGATTCAATATATATTTTCAAACCTTCAACTCCTCTTACACCTTACAAACCTGATGATATAACTATTACAGGAGCCCAGGGATTAGAATTAGTTTTTTCAAATTCAGGAATTGGATTAGGTTATTTTTATCATTATTTTTTAAACAATACAAATATTCTTTTTGGTAGTTTTTTTGTATCAGGAGCCAGGAATTCTGATGAATTTGAATATTGGAACTCTAATACCGGTCAGACTTTTGTGCCCGGTAAAATAAATAGGTTATTCCTAATACCTTTTACTTTTGGTTTTACTAAAATACTGTTCAATAATTCAATTGCAGGATCTTTCAGACCTTTTACATCAGTAGGAGCCGGTCCTTCTTTAATTTTGTCAACACCCTATGAAATTGAATGGTTTAAAGCCTGGAGTTCTCATAAATCATATCTACGATTTGGAGGATTTATACAGATTGGTGCATATTTTCGAGCAATTGGTAAATCTGTTTCCACAATTGGACTAAAATATTATTATATACCATTCGGTGGAAAAGGATTGGAAAGTATTGAGGATAGTCCAATTAAGGATTTTGGCGGTATATTCTTGACTTTGGATGTTGGAATTGGATTTTAATTGCAAATTATCTTCTGAAATTTCTTAATTTAGTTTCTTAATATAATTAAAATTAATGAAGAAACTTCTCTACATATTAATCATCTCTTTTTCTGCAACATTTCAAGTGTTTTCGCAAAAGATATTAATTAGTGAGATTTATAATTTAACTGCAAGTGCAAACGGAGAATGGACCGAATTAATAACTTGTCAAGACCATGTTGATTTGAGAGGTTTTGTTCTAAGAGATATTACAAATAGTGGGACTTGGTATGGTGCAATAAAATTCAATAATATTCCATTTTGGAGTGATATCAGAATTGGAACAATAATTATTATAAATCACAGAATTTCCACCTTGATTGACACTAATCCAGATGATGGTTTTCTTGAGTTAAGTGCACAAAATATTGATTATTTCGAACAAGTATTATATAGTGAAAGTGGAAACTGGTCAATTGGAGCTTTAAATATAAATCAGGATAATGACTTTATACAAATAATTGATCAAAGTGGTAATAATCATATCCTACTTGGACATTCAAAGTCAAAGTCTTCTGCTCCATATTTAGTTTATGACTCCATCCCAAATCCTAAAATGTTGAACATTGCTTCAATTCCTGATTCATCAAGCATCAAAGTAATTCCAGGCAGCAATATTAATGAATACATACAGTTGGTCGATGAAACAGATTCTTACACACAAATCAGCACAAACACCTCAAAGGGATTACCTAACAATAAAACAACAAATTCAAAATTTTGGAGAAATTTAAGGCAGCCAAATTGGTTCACTCCTAATGCTTCTATTTCAAAAGTTGGTAATAAAGTAGAAGTTTCCTGGACAATTCTTGAAAATTCAAATAATGACTATGAAGGTTATTTAGTAGTGAGAATACCTAAACTGTCACTCAATCTGGCTGAATATCCTGTTGATGGAAAAGTTTATTCTATTGGGAATTTTTTGGGTTCAGCAGAAGTTATAGGGTTCGTAAAAGGTTTTTCTAATAACATTTTTTCTGATGAAACTTTCAAGAATCTGAATTGTGGGATCGAATATCTTTATAGAATTTATGCATGTAGATATTCTCAGGATGAACAAGGAATGGATAATGATCCAGTAAATGCACGTGGTATTAGTTATAATGAAGATAATTTTGCAGAATCTAAGACTGTAAGTAAAACAATACCCGTCAAGCCAAAAATAATTAGTCCAAACAATAAACTTGAATTTTGTGAGGGTGAAACAGTAATTCTTTCACTAAGCGAAATTTATTCTACTGACTTCACCATACAGTGGTATAAAGATTCAAATAAAATAAATGGACAGAATTCACCAACTTTAACTGTTACTCAATCCGGACAATATTACGTTGAAATTACGAATAATGAATCCCAATGCAAAACACTGGCTGATGCTAAATTTATTAGGATTTACCAGACTTCTTCTGCATCATTATTTATCATTGTTCAAGGAGAAAAAAAGCCAATACTAAAAGATACTGTGATTTATGTTTGCGAAGATGAGGATCCAAATTATAATTATCCTCGTTTACGCCTTGAATCTAATGATTCAGTTTTCTGGTATTTCGACGATAGGCTGAAAACAGAAGAGTTAAATAAAACAGAAATAATTGCAGCACAAAAAGGTACATTTTATGGTGTTTCAAAGATAGGAATTTGTACTGATACAACACCTAGGGTGAGTATAATTTATTTTGATTTTCAGGTAGATTTTAATCCGGATCCACTTTTTTTTGATGCTGATGATTATCCAATAAAAGATTTAGCTATTATCAATCATTCAAATGTTGATTTAAATATTTTAGAAAGTGATTTTATAATTCCACCCAATTTTGAATTTAATAATGTTATTTTTCCTATTTTTATCAAGAGAGAAGATTCAGCAATTGTCAGTATCAAATATACTCAAACAAATTATACATCTGATAATGGCAAATTCCGATTACTTCTACTTTGTTCTAGAACATTTTCTTTGGATTTTAATGGGATTAAGAAATTACCGGGCATTTCTAAGGTAATTTCTGTGCCAGATACAATTGATTTTGGGATTATTCCAATCTGCGAATTGAATTCTCCGTCGAAAAAATTATATTTAAAATCTGTTGGAACAATAGCTTCTCAGCTTTACTCCCCTATTCTTGACGATGATATAGAATTAGACAATATTTCTTTTCCAAAGATACTGAATGCTGATTCAACAATTGAAATTAATGTTAATTTTCGAGGAAGCCAATCTGGTGAATACTTCGGAGAAATATTATTTCCTTATATAAGTGAAGATAAAAATAAAGTCAAAGATACATTACATGTATTCTGGAAAATTGAGATTGTACAACCGAATTTGGAATTTGACCAAGATGTGTTTGTAAAGGTTCCAACATGCTCTGATAGTACCTTTATAGAAATAACAGTTTTTAATCCGACAAAAACACCAATAATAATTAATAATGATTTCAATAATTCGAGTATTATATCCATACAGAATCTACCTATTACTGTAAAATCTGAAGATTCTTCTACAGTAAGTATTTTAGTAATTTCTGATAAAGATATAACTATTTCAGATAATTTTTCCTATCAACCATGTGACAATACAAAAACTATAAATTTTAATATAACCAAAAGCAATATTCAAGTTTCGGAAAAAGACAAAACAATTAATTTAGGAGTGTTGCCTCTTTGTTCTGAAACAGATTGGAACTTGAACACCGGAGAAATTCTTGTTTCAGGTGGTGATGTTGTTATTAAAAATATTGATATTACTGGTGATTTACAAACTGACCTGGAAATTAATCAAATCATTTCTGCCAATACTAAGTTCAAACTGAAATATATTGGGAATGAGATTGGTGCTATTTCAGGGAAAATAATCGTGACCTTTACCCCCTGTGATTATACTTTAGAATACGATATCCTTGGCGAAGTCGATGAATTAAAAATCTCAATTCAACCTAATCAAAAAATTGATTTTGACACTTGTATAGTTGGTAAGACTTATTCAAAATCTGTGGATATTCAGAATCAATCAGCTTTCCCTGTCACAATTAATTTCACATCAACTAATAGTAAATTCTCATTAAACACAATTAATCAATCACCTATTATTATAGATGGAAACTCTTCCAAGACAATAATTTTCGACTTTTTGGGAGATGTTGAAAATGTAGAGGAAACTTGTGAGTTTAATTTACTAGTATATCCCTGTGATTTGAATTATAGTGTTGATATGACTGCATACACAATGACTAATAAGGTTGTTGGAAATCTGAGAATTCAATTGCCTGATTCGATTGAGGGCAAAATTGGTGAAATTGTGAATTTACCCGTTAAAATCATTCCGGAAGGATTTGATTTTTCAGATTTGATTATTGATCAATTAAGTATTGATTTTACTTATGATGGCTTTCAAATATATCCAAAAAATCTAATAATTTTTAATAAATCTAAATTACCTGAAAATTCTACTTTTTCTTTAATTGAAGAAAATATTAATAATTCATCTGTCAACTTCAATTTTCCTGATTCATACTTAGATTTCGGAAATAATGATTTAGATTTTTCAATTGATATTTTAATATTACAATCCCAAAAAAGAAATAGTATTTTCAAAATTGATACTTCGTTTATGATAAGCGATGGTTTAATTAAAATTGAATCTGATTCCACAAAAATTAAGATATTAGATAATTGTTTGCTCCAGGATAAGGGTATTTCTTTTGACAATTCGAGTTTAATTCCTTCAATTATTCAAACTGGAGATAATTTGCACATAGAACTAACAACAATAGTTGATGGCAATATAAACTTAAATGTTGTCGATGTAAACGGTGAAATATTACAAAATAAAACTTTCACTGATGTGAAACATGGAACTTATGAGACAAACATTGATTTGAGTAATATGCCTCCGGGCGTCTATTTCATTGAAATTCAAACTTCATCTGGAAAATTTATTCAAAAGATAATTATT
The DNA here is from genome assembly GCA_001804565.1 of Ignavibacteria bacterium GWF2_33_9. Taxonomy (GTDB): domain Bacteria; phylum Bacteroidota; class Ignavibacteria; order Kapaibacteriales; family UBA2268; genus GWF2-33-9. The sequence goes on from MHAC01000006.1 coordinate 5,009, forward strand.
ATTAGATAAAATCATATTAAAAGTAAAATCTGAAAGGTAAAAATTTCCGCAAACCATAGCGTAATCAATATCTTAGGTTCTAGTTTGATTTTCAAATAATAAATTCCTATACTTGATATTAATCCAATGATAAACCAAGCTAAATAGTTTTGCAATGGAATTCCCCCCCAATTCATTCGAAAATAATCAGTCCAAACATACCAATCATATTTTTCAACAATTGCTTCGAAAGTAAAATTAAAGAAAAAAGTTAATATTCCTCCACCCAAAATATTGCTCCATGCATTTTTTAGAAAATTACTTACCACATAGAATGATGCAAATAATATAAGAGTATAATTCAGTACAATAAAAAGAGGAACTTCGAAAAAAGTAATCTTACTTCTATCCAAATAAACAAATTCACCAAAGATATTGCCGTTTATTTTTGCAAAAAAAATTGTTAAAAACAGAACAATATTAAAACCTAACATTGATAAAATCAATTTCTTTTTTTCTAGGGAATTCAATCCTATTAACAAAAAGTAAAATATGATTAATGCAATAATTATAAAAAAGTATTCAGCATAATTCATTAATAAATGTAAATTTAATGTTTCCAGTAAAATTAATAATGCAAAAAAACATATTAAAAAATACTGTTGGAATGTAGGTTTAATGAAGTAGTTTTGAAAATTCATAGTCACTTTTTTTACAAAATTAAATTTTTTATCAATAATAGTAAAATATCTGAAAACTTTTTCTTAATTTGCAATTTAATAATTGTTTTTTTCAATCAATTTAAATTTCGGAGTTAGTATGATTAAAAAAGTATCTATTTCAATAATAGCAATCTTATTGCTATTGATTGCAGTACCTCAAAATTCTGCTGCAAAAGAATACCATCAACAAATATCTGTGGATCCACTTGGATTGATCTTTGGAATGTTTAATGTACAATATGAAAAACAATATTCTGCTAAGAATTCTTTTACAGCCAATCTTCAGTATTGGGGTTACTCGAGTGGAATATATAAATGGTCAGCTATTGGGGTGGGAGGTTCTTGGAGATTCTATTTAATGCAGGATGATATACTAGCAATAAGAGGATTTAGTTTTGGCCCACTTGCTCAAATCAATTATTGGAGTTGGACAGGTTCAAGTGTATCTTCTTTAGATGGTGGATTGTCCGTAAGCATAGGTGGCGAAGCTAGTTACAAATGGATATTCGATAATGATTTTTCTGTGGAACCAACCTTCAAACTATTTTTCCCTCTTAATAATTTAGAAGGATTAGGTGGCTTGCAGTCATATGGTTTAGGTTGTAATATCGGTTATGCCTGGTAAGATATATTAATAAAGCACACAGCCATTCATTGGTATCTCTGAATGGCTGTTTTTGTTTGTATGAGAAAAGTAGGAATATACGGCGGGACTTTTAATCCAATTCACAATGGTCATTTGCAAATTGTAAATGACTTTATTAATGATTGTAATTTGGACATTTGCTTTGTTGTTCCTAATTTTATATCTCCTTTTAAAACTGAGGAAATTAAATCAATTTCTGATGAAGATAGAATCCAATTGATTGAACTTGCAATTCAAAATATTTCAAAGCTTGAAATTGAATTATTTGAACTAAATAAAAAAGGAATTTCCAAAACTTTAGATACAATCAATTATTTTCGTCAAAAATTTCCGGATGATGAACTGTTTTTGTTAGTGGGAAGTGATACTGCCTTAGAATTTCATAAATGGTATAAATGGAAAGAAATTGTTAATTTGGTCACAATAGTCATTGCCTTAAGAAAAAATGAAAGTAAGGATTTTGAGTTTACTAAAGCATGTAAAAACTGCAAAGTAATTTTACTCCAGAATGAATTAATTGAAATTTCATCTTCAGAAATAAGAGAATTGATTTTATTAGGCGAAAACATTTCATCTCTTGTTCCGGCTAAAACGTATATATATATAATTAATAATAACTTATACAAATAATTGAGTAATCATAACGAAATATTAAGAGATAAATTAATCAACAGCTTGATTGATAAAGGAATAGATGATGATAAAGTGTTAAATGCTATCAAAAAAGTACCACGTGAAAAATTTGTACCATTCCAAGGATACGATAAAAGTTATGAAGATATTGCCTTACCCATTGAGTGCAATCAAACAATTTCACAACCATTTACTGTTGCATTAATGACATCTCTACTTAATGTTTTTGATGGAGCAAAGGTACTTGAAATTGGTACCGGCAGCGGATACCAGGCTGCTATATTAAGTGAATTAAAGTGTGATGTTTATACTGTTGAATCTATTCCAACATTATATATGAATTCACAAGAATTATTAAAAAAATTAGATTATCAAATACACCAAAAACTGTCTGATGGTACTTTGGGATGGATTGAAGAATCCCCTTTTGATAGAATTATTGTTACTTCAGGTGCACCGGAGGTTCCAAAATCTTTATTGAATCAGTTGCAAATATCGGGTAAAATGGTAATCCCTGTTGGAGATAAAATTATTCAGGAAATGTATCTAATTATCAGAGAATCACAGGATAAATATAAAACTCAAAGGTATGGACAATTTAAATTTGTACCTCTAATTGGTGCTGAAGGATGGGCAAATTGAATTTATCCGAATTTAAGGTAAAATACCCATTAGTTGTAATTTGTGGACCAACTGCATCAGGGAAAACAAATTTTTCTTATCGATTTTATGATGAGATAGATTCCGAAATTATATCAGCCGATTCCAGACAAATATATAAGTATCTGAACATAGGTACTGCAAAACCCTCAATTGAAGAATTACAAAAATATCAATATCATTTAATTGATTTTTTAGAACTTACCGATGAATTTTCTGCAGGAAAGTTTGTTGAATTAGCTGAGGAAAAGATTGATGTAATATACAGTAAAAATAAAATCCCTTTAATTGTTGGCGGAACAGGTTTTTATATTTCAGCATTATGCGAGGGGTTGATGAAAACAGAGTCTGATCATATTTATTACGACAAAGTTACCTATGAAGAAGTAAGGCAATTAGATAAAGAAGAAATGTACTTAATGTTGAACAGAATTGATCCTGAATCTGCAAAAATTTATTCAGATAAAAATCCAAGGAGATTAATTCGTGCTTTAGAATTTTATTACAAGACCGGGACAAAAATATCTGAAGCACGGAAAAAGACTATCAATACTATTTATACCCCAATTTATTTTGCAATTGACTTACCACGTGAAGTACTGTACCGGAATATTAACAATAGGTGTTTGCAAATGATTGGAGATGGTTTGATTGATGAAGTAAAATCCGTACTCGAAATGGGATATAATAAAAATCTGAATTCACTGAATACGGTAGGATACAAAGAAATTTTCCTATATCTTGATAATAAAATTTCTTTAGATGCTGCAGTAAACGAAATGCAAAAGAATACACGAAGATATGCAAAACGTCAATTAACATGGTTCAAGAGAAATGAAAATATTCATTGGATTGAAGGAAATACATTAGATAAAACTAATATTTCAGAATTATTGAAAAAGTATTTAAAATGAAAAAAATCTCAGTACCTTTACATTACCAAATTTTTATTGGATTATTCTTAGGAGGAATTTTCGGCTTTTTATTCCCCGGATTTTCCTCAAATATTAAACCAATTGGTACAATTTTTATTAGATTATTATTATTACTGGCAATTCCTCTTGTTTTAACAACATTAATTGTTGGTACTGCAAGTTTAAATGATATTAAATCTCTTGGAAAACTTGGACTAAAAACACTAAGTATTTATATTATTACAACAATTTTTGCCTTAACTATTGGGATAGGATTAGCAAATTTAATTCAACCTGGAAAAGTAGTTATAAACAAAGAAATTGTTCAACAATCTGCTACATTGGATATAACTCAGAATATTAAAGAAAATACTAATTTTGATGTTTTAACATTTGTTACTGAAGCGATACCAAAAAATATTTTTGAATCTTTAACAAATGCAAATATGCTCCAGATTGTATTCTTTGCACTATTTTTTGGAATTGCCTTGATTTTAATTGATACTGAAAAATCTAAAGTAATTACTAATTTCTTAGATGTTATTAGTGAAGTTTTAATCAAAATGGTTGATTTAGTGATGAAGTTTGCTCCTATAGGTGTTTTTGCCTTATTAGCAGGTACAGTTTCGGATTTTGGCATATCGATTCTTTATTCATTGATGTGGTATATAATTACTGTTTTACTTGGTTTATCTTTGCATACTTTTCTTGTTTATGGTTTAATGATAAAATACTTTACAAATTTTAAAGTCAAAGATTTTTTTTCCAAAATCAGGAATGCACAAACAATTGCATTTAGCACTAGTTCTAGTGCTGCTACGCTACCAGTAACTATGGAAATTGCAGAAAAGGAATTAAAATTGCCAAGGAAAATTACAAGTTTTGTTTTACCTTTGGGTGCAACTATTAATATGGATGGAACCGCACTTCTGCAGGGAGTTGCTGCAATATTTATTGCACAATTTTTCGATATTGATTTGAATTTAATGCAACAATTAACAATTATTTTTATGGGTGTTTTAGCATCAATTGGAACTGCACCTGTACCTGGCGTTGGTATCATAATGTTAATAGGTATTTTGCAATCGGTTGGTTTGCCTTTGGAAGGTATTGGCATTATATTAGGGGTTGACAGGATACTTGACATGTCCCGTACAATTACGAACATTACAGGAGATTTAACAGTTGCTTGTGTTGTAAGTAAAAAATATATACGAAAAATTTAGAAAAAGTATTTTCAAAATATTTTCACATACTTTGTAATAAATATAGTACTTGAGTTGTTTAAAGTAAAATAGAAAATTCAAAAAAAAAGAAATGAGGTTCGAATGAAAATGAATAATTACAATATTTTCAAAATATTCATTATATTGTACTTTATATCCATACCCCTTACAGCACAGGATTTTTTTGGTCTCACAAGTTACCCAGATGGTGAAAGAGCAACAAAAATTATCTTCGATTTAAACAAAAATATCTTGATTGGAATTTGGGGAAAAGGAATATATAAATCAACTAATGAGGGAAGTACTTTTAGTCCCATAAATACCGGATTAACAAACCTCTTGATTTATGATATCAAAGTAACTACAAATGGGAAATACTATGCTGCAACATATGGAGGAGGTATTTTCGTATCATCAAATGGAGGTTCAACCTGGACTGCAATGAATAGTGGAATAAATAATTTAAAAACTACTTGTATTGCAGAATATAAAACCGGAATGTTAATGGCTGGAACTTATGGAGATGGAGTTTACATATCAAGCGATGGTGGTATTAATTGGATTGAATCAAATCTTGGACTTTCTTATAGAGCTATCACTGCAATTGAATATACCAAAAATGGATATATTTTAGCAGGAACATACGGAGGAGGGATTTATCAATCTCGTGATACTGCAAAGACATGGAGGAAAGCCAATACTAGTTTAGGTAATTTATTTGTAAATCAGATATACCGAGATGATGAATCACAAAGTGGAGTGTATGTTGCAACAAACGGACGAGGTATTTATTTAAGTATAAATGATGGAATTCAATGGGCACAAGCTGAAGAAGATTCTACGATGAATGATAACAATGTGACTTGTTTTGTAATCAATGATGACGGGGAACTTGTTGCAGGTTCAAGAAATGGATCTATTCAATATTATGATCAGTATATGTGGCGGAACTGGCAGACTCCTTTTAATGCAATGATTGGTGCTACTGCTATGGCAAAAAACAGCGACGGTATAATATATGCTGCAGGGAATATGGAAGTTTTGTATTACTCTACCGATGGTGGACATTCATGGAAGGACAGAGCTCAAATTAGAACTCCAATGCACAGATTAGTTTCATCTCCGGCAACAGGTGTAGTTTTTTCTCAGTACAATACAAATAATCTGCATTTTTCTTCTGATTTCGGCAAAACATGGACTGCGACTAATTTCCCTGCTGATAGAGTTAATGAAATTATTATCAGCAATACTAATACATATTTTGCTGCAGGTGAACATGGATTATATAAATCGTTTGATGGAATTTCCTGGACCCAGAGCTCAAGATTTGTGGATACAGCTGTCTCCGCAATTTCTTATTTAAATGGCTTAATGTTATTATCAACATATTATCAATATGTACCTTTTCCACCATCAGAACCACCACCACCAGTTTTGAAAATATATAGCTCAGTTGATGATGGTAGTAATTTCACACAAAAAACATATCCCCCATTTGCAACAAGATGTAATAAAATAAAAAATGCAACAAATGGAACAATTTATTCTCTTGTTGGAGATTCTTTGTATAAATCAACTGATAATGCTACCAGTTGGTCGAAAATTTTAATATCCGGAATAGCAAACGTGAAAATTAAGGATATTGACATAAATAATTCAAATATGATTTTTGCTTCTACTAATAAAGGGATATTCAAATCACAGAATAGTGGAAACACTTGGACATTTAATAATCTAACTCATTTAGATATTGATACAGTAGCTTCTACAAAAATCAATATTTGTAAAAATGGCAATATATACGCTGTTGGTTATTTTTCTCGTGACATTTTACCGGTTTATGGTATTTGGTATTCAACTGATACAGGATTTACTTGGGATTCAGTAAATGCAAGTGTTACTTCGGATGAGTATATTTCTTTATCCTCAGATCCTGAAAGTAATCTATACAAGAACTCTTTAGGCCTTGAAAGGAGTTTAAATCCTTCTAGAATGGTTGCTCCAATTACACAGTTCCCAGCAAGTAATCAACAGGGATTAATTTTAAAACCACAGTTTATTTGGCATCCAGCAGCAAATGCTGATTTATACGAGATGCAGATAGCACACGATAAGACATTCCCATTTGCAGATGAATGGGTAGTTCAAAGAGATACAGTGTACCAAATTAAAGATTCTCTTGATTTCAATAAGGACTATTATTGGCGTGTCCGTTCTAAAACTAATGGTTCATACAGCCCTTGGTCAACCGCAATGCAGTTTTCTACTATGCTGGACGCACCGCAATTAATTTCTCCTGATAATAATTCAACAGGGGTATCCACTACACCAAAATATATTTGGTCAAGTATTCCAAATACTGATGTTTATGAAATTCAAGTTTCTACTGATATAAATTTCAATACTGTTGATTTCGTTGCAGATTCATTAAAAGATACAACTGTAATTTCTGCTGATTTGCTTTCGGATAATACTTATTATTGGCATGTTCGTGCAAAAAATGAATTTAGTACTAGTCCCTGGTCAACAACCTGGATTTTCAAAACTACATTTGGTGCGCCTGAATTAATTTATCCTCCAAAAGATACCTTCAAAATTGATATTGATGATTTTCTTAAATGGGGTAAAGTTGAAAACTCAAAATATTACAAAGTATTTCTTGCGCCTAACCAAGATTTGACAGGAGTAGATCCAATTCTAGTTGAAAATGACAACTCCCTTCAAATGTCAGATTTAGAATACGATACTCAATATTACTGGCAGGTTCTATCAGGTAGCGAAGAAGGTGAAAGTCCCCTTTCTACAGAATGGAATTTTACTACTAAGATTAATCCTGTTACTTTAAATTCACCTGCTAATCAATCTATTAATCAATTATCGAATTCTTTATTCAAATGGAATAAGGATGCAGTTTACATCAAATATGAATTGCAAATATCTCCTGATTCTCTTTTTACAAACGTTTTGTTTGATTCAATAGCAACAAATAATCAAATGCAAATAGAAAACATTTTAGAAGGATATCATACATATTACTGGCGTGTTCGAATCGTATCTGACGAAAACATTGGATATTGGTCAGATATATGGACTTTCAAAACAGTTGTTTCTCATCCACAATTGAGAATTCCTGTTAACCATGATAAAGGTGTTTCAATTAATACTTCCTATACTTGGTTTGAAACTTACGGTGCAGAGTACTACTTTTTACAAATTGCACGTGATCCTGACTTCAATGATTTGATTTATTCGAAGGACTCTTTGGTAACAACCAATCAGGAAGGACCTGAATTAACAATTTCAACTAAATATTATTGGAGAGTACGATCCAGTAATTCAGAAGGCTTTTCAGTTTGGAGCGATGTTTGGGATTTTGAAACAAAATCAATTTCCCCTGTTTTAGTTTATCCTGTTAATAATTCTAAAAATGTTGATAATGCTCCAACGATTATTTGGAATTCAATAAAAGGAGCATTAACATATCAATTGCAGGTATCTACTGATATAGCATTTGCCGATATTGTAATTAATGCAGATGGGCTCACGGATACTACATATAATGACACTCAAGAACTAAATTCTTTAAGAACTTATTACTGGAGAGTAAGAGCCAAATTTAGTGGTGTTGAAACTGATTGGTCTGATATTTGGAATTTTATGATTGGAGAAGTTTCAGTAAATGAATTCTCTCAAAATCATCAAGTACTAAATATTTATCCTAATCCTCTGAATTTTGAGTCACAAATTGAATTCAATCCAAAGGAAACCGGATTTCACAGTTTATATTTAATTGATTTATTCGGAAATCGCATTTTAACGGTTTATAACGGATTTTTAACTCAAGACAAGCAAAGATTTGCACTAAGTGCGAAAGACCTCCCAAATGGCTCTTATATGCTAATTGCGACTAATTTTAATGAATACTTCTATATTAAAGTGAATATTATTAAATAATCTACTTTAATTATAAAAAAAGGTGAAATTCTTGACTGAATTTCACCTTTTTTATTTGTACTCGAAAAGTAAGTTTACGAACTTTCCTATTAAAAAATTTACTTATTTTAAATCACCATATTTTTCAGGATATGGAGGAAGAGGCATTGCATCAGGGATACCCATCATAGGAACATCCTTTCTTAAAGGAAATATGGGTTCTTTTGTTTCCGGATCTTTAAAATCTTCAGGCATATAAAATCTGCGAAGGAATGGATGATTTTCGAACTTTATACCATACATATCGTATGTTTCTCTTTCGTACCAATTTGCAGATGCCCAAACTGAAGTTACAGATGGACATTTCGGGTGTGTTTCTTCTACGGGTGTTTTCACATGTAAATAAAACTGATTTTCATTTGAATAAAGCAAATATATAACTTCGTATCTGTTACCTGCTTTTGCCCAATCTACAGCTGTTACATCAACACACATATCAAATTTAGTATTTTTATTATGTTTTAATTCATTCATAAAATCAACTAGATTTTCCTGAGGAATCAGGGCAGTCAATTGATTTCGATGTTCATAGAATGAAGGCTCAATACCAAGAGAATTAAAAACTAGTTCAACCTTTTCTTTAATAATATACATATTAATTCTGAGAATTATTCATTAATACTTTTTGTTTAGCTTGTTCGGTTGTATCGAAAAATTCGAACAACTGGTTTATTTTAGTCATTTCCATTAAGTTCTTTACAAATGGTGTAGCTTGCACAATCATCACAGGGACAGAGAAATCTCTTAACTGGCGATTTGCCAAAAGCAAAGAACCAAGGCCAGAACTATCCATTGATTGAACATTACTCATTTCAAAAATCATTCCTTTGATGTTAGGTTGAGCTTCTATCAATATTTTTGCTTTCAAATCAGGAGCGAGTTCAGCACCGATTGAATTTTCCTTGATTGAAAAAACTATTATATTATCGTCGTTTTCTATAGTGAATTTCATTAACTTTTCGTAAAATTGTAAAACAAATTTGTCAAAATTAAGAATTAATGAAAAATAAAACAAATTTTGTACTTGAAAATACAAAAATAAATTCAATTTTAATTATTCGCTTGAGTTCAATCGGTGATATTGTCCTTACAACACATTTCATTAGAAATTTAAGAATTAAATATCCTGATGCAAATATTGATTTTATCACTTTTGAAAATTTCAATGAAATACTCAAATTTAATCCTAGGTTAAATAGGTTATTTTCAGTAAATAAATCTGAGTTGAAATCGAACAAGTTGAACGTAAAATCATCTGATAGTATAGTATTTGATCCAAATTCCTATGATTTAATTGTTGATTTACAAAAAAACAAATATTCCAAAAACATTATCGGAAAATCTTCTGCAAAAATCTTTAGAATTAACAAACATAGATTACACAAACTCTCTTTGGTTTACTTGAAAAAATCATTAATAAATAATTATTCAATTCCTTTGAATTATTCAATTCCCGAATTAAAAATTGGAGATGATGGCTTGGGATTGGAATTTTGGTTGGAAAAAGATGAATTGAACATCCTATCTAAAATTGAAAAACACGATAAGCTTAACATTTCATTTGCTCCGGGAGCAGCTCATAAGACTAAACAATTGCCCGTTTCAACAATTATTGAAGTAATGATGAAAGTAAAGGAAAAATATAATTGTACAATAAGTTTATTGGGTGGTAAATCCGAAATTGAGCTTGGGAAACAAATTGAAAATCAGCTTAATTTTAATATCCAAAATTTTTGTGGGAACTTAACTCTTCAAGAAACTGCATCAAAGATAAATACTTCAGATTTATTGATTACAAATGATACCGGATTAATGCATATTGCAGCAGCAAGACAGGTACCAATCATTACTTTCTTTGGTTCTTCAGTACGTGAATTGGGTTTTGAACCATTCAGGGTGAAAAATAAAATAATAGAAAAAGATCTGTGGTGCAGACCTTGTTCACACATTGGTCGAAGTTTTTGTCCTTTAGGTCACTTCAGATGTATGAAATCCATCTCTGTAGTTGAAATTCTGGACTCAATAAATGAAATTTTAGAAATACAAGATTAATACTAATTCTTTTTTTCTTGAATCCATTTAAGTATGCCTTTAAACAGACTTGCAGACCTTGTAATCTGCAAATAGGCTTCCTCTTCATTCATATTTCTATTTTGTATTCTCATTTTTCCGCCTAATTCCATTGAGTAATTAGCTAATTTCACTATCTCTGCAATAATATCTTCCTCGGATTTTATCTCAATTTCCAAGGTATGCAAATATACCAAATGTGCGAATATTTCATTTTCAACAATACCATCATTTACACTATGCCTTTTTTTATTAAAATCATCATATTGAGTGTTATGAAGCGGATTACTTAAATCTCCTAAATAATGTCCCAAATAAACTAAATGGAACTCTGCATATTTTCCGCTTGTCGTTTCTGTCAGATAATTACGAATTGAACCAATTATTGCTCCATAAAGATGTCCTCCTTCTTCGTTAATATCATCAGAATTATATTTCGGAATCTGATTCATAACGAGTTCTGAAGTGACTTTGTTAATCCCATTATTATTAGAATAATGATTATATTGTTCAATATTTCCAGCTTTAATTTTTGCGACATCTGGTGCAGCCAGATTATATGCCTTTTCGTATCCGGCAAGCTGACCTATTGCAATGTGAGTAAGGTCATGCCAGGCATATGATATAGAAAGATGGACAAAAAATATTATAATCCATATAGAATTTTTTTTCATAATTTAAACCTGATAATTGTTTTTGATAATAATTAGTTTTTCTTCAGTCATATCTTCAATTGCATATTTAATCCCACCTGTTCCGAATCCTGAATCTTTGAAACCGCCAAATGGCATCCAGTCAACCCTGAAAGCTGTTGAATCATTAATTATGCATGCTTTTTGTTCAACATTCCTTGCGAAATAAAAGGCTAAATCAATATCCTGAGTATATATTGCAGTTTGGAATGCAAAATTCGAATCAGAGATTTCTTGAATTATCTCATCAATATTCGAGTATTTTATTAAATTCAAAATAGGTCCGAATACTTCTTCAGTAAAGACTTTCATTTCTTTTGTGACATTAGTCAAAATGGTAGTTTCGAAACAATTATTTGCCAATTCTTTGCCACCCAAAACAAGTCTTGCTCCATTTTTTATAGCATCTTCAACAAAGTACTTCATTTTTTCAACAACTGCGGGTGTAATTAAAGGTCCCAAATCAGTATTGATGTCTTTTGCATCTCCAACGATAAGTTTAGAAGCACCTTCGTGGATTTTTTCAAGAAATTCATCATAAATATCTGAGTGAATATAAGTGGTTTGAGTAGACACACACACTTGACCTGAATGATAAAATGCCCCTTTGAGTATTGAAGGAATAGTATTTTTCAAGTTTGCAGATTTATCTACCACAGCTGCTGCCGTACCGCCATGTTCAAGCATAACTTTGATTCCCGGATTTACAAGTTTCTTTATTTGCCAACCAATAGAAGCACTTCCAATAAAGGAAACGTATCGAATTGCTGGATTATTCAGTATGTTCTGAGTTTGTTGTCCTGTAATCGGCAAATAAATAAGAGCATCTTTATCCAATCCGGATTCATAAAAGAAATCGCAAATTTTTCTTGCACAAAGTGGTGTTTTTTCTGCAGGTTTTAATATTACAGTATTCCCTGCTGCTATGGCAGTAGCAACCTGATGACAAATTAAATTCACCGGATGATTGAAAGCAGAAATTGCCAAAACAGGACCAATGGATTCTTTCAAAGAAAATGCAATATGATTTTCTGTTCCAGCAGATCTGTCCATAGTTAATTGATGACCGTTTAAATTTAAAGCTTCATCTCCGGACATTTTCACTGTGTTAGCTGCCCTTTTCACCTCAATAATTGCATCCTTCAATGGTTTGCCGCCTTCTGTAGCAATTAAATTTGCCAATTCCTGCGTATTTTCTTTAATTTTAATTGCTACATTGTATAAGATTTCAGCTCTTTGGTAAGCGGGGATTTTTTTAAATTTCTTTTTATAATATTCCTCTGAAGTTTTGAAGAAATTTTCTATTTTAACATTAGTGGGAATCTTTATTGTTTCAATAATTTCATTTGAAAATGGATTTCTAACCTCTATCATTTTTATTACCTGATATTAATTGGAAAATAATATAAAAACAAAAATAAAAAAATCCCATCGTAAAAATGGGATTTTAAAAAAAAATTAACAAATCAATTTTACAAATAACCTTTTTGAACAAGATATTCAACAGCTTGCTTGAAAGCATCTATATCAAAAGTTCTATTATTGTCATTGATGGATGAATTAAACATTTTGCCATCAAATTCTGTTAATATACTCATAAAGGGATTCAGATTTCTCTCGTATTTATCATCAGAAAATCTGATTTCTGCACAATTAGTCTGATTAAGGAATTTCACAATAAATACAGCAGTTGATTTCTTCAAATCGGCACTTTTATCTGTCCCTTGTGTGAATAATCCAATTTTTATATTTCCCTGATATATTTCACCATAACCCTGGTTTATTTTAATCTCCTTTTTCATATCCCTTACGACTTTCATCTTCGCTGGATTGAATTTAGGAGGTCTTGGGTGATTGTTCACAAAAGTAGCAACATCAAGCGGATTCAATCCATTTTGAGTCATTAGATTGTTTTTTATAATAGTTTCGCAAACTGAAATTCCAGAGAAAGCAAAATCAACATATGCTTTCATTCCCATTGAAGTACCATAAAACTCGAATTCATGGTGTGAGGTTGCACCGTTCTCGCCGCCATTGTATGGTATTACAGAAATTGCCTTTTCACCATTTATTGAATAAAAAGTATAGAGTGAAGCGAAGGAAAAACCTTCGGTTTTCATTACTGCGTATGGATTTCCTTTCGAAAAGACTGTATCTAAGCTCACCACAACTTCATTGTTCAATTTCGATTGTTCAACAAATTTATTGTGAGAAGCCTGATCCTTGTTAATTTTGCTACTTCCGCAAGAAAAAAGTAATGATACAAAAACTAGTATTGAAAAAATATAAAGAATTGATTTGATCATAAATTTTAAAATTTAAATTTAACATAGGTATAAAACAATAAAATTATAAAAAAATTACAAAAAGCATAAAAAAACCTGCCAAAAGCAGGTTTTTTTATTAATATTAACAATCAATTATTAGTGATGTCCACCGTGATGACCATGTTCACCACGATTACCTCCTTCACCTGGTTCAGGTTGATTAGCAAGCCATTCTTCGAAAAGTGTTAATTGTTCTTCAGTAAGTACACTTTTTATATTTTCAATTAAAGAATCAGTACATAATTTGAGAGCTGCCAGTAATATATCTTTTGCCCCGGATTCTTCTATCTGAGTTTTAGTATCAATCTTCAATTGATTCAATAAAATTTTTGCTGTTTCTCTGTCAATTTCGCCAGCTTTATACTGATCAATAATTGCTTGACGTTGAATATTTGCAGCTTCAACGATAGAAGCAACAGCATTGGCAAAAGTTTGTCTTGCAGAAGTTACGCAATCAATATGTAAAGCGAAAAATGCGTCAATTGAAGCAAGTTGTTCTTCTGTCAGATCCATAGAATCAAGAATATGATGAAAACGATACATTGGAGTATTACCACCAAACATACCACCGTGGCGAATCTTTTCACCATCCATACTATTTTCAACATACATTGGTTGGTCAAGTGATGGAGTGGAAAGATCAATTTGTTCAACTAGCGTTCCGAATGATACGTAGTCAAAATTTGTAGTATCATATTCGGAAGAAATCGGGTCTGAATTTTGGCAGGATGTTAATCCTGCAATTGCCATTACAGAAAATAGAGCCAAAAATACTTTTAGTTTTACAAAGTTTTTCATTTAAAACCTCTTTTTGTTAAAATTTAATAATTTAGTATTCAATTTTTATCTCTAATCAACTTATAACAATTACACAAGTTTTTAAGTTATGTTCCAAAAATCACAAAAAAAAATCTCACATTTCAGTGAGATTTTTTTTAATTCTATTTTCAGCCTCTTGTACCGCCAGTATTACCACCTGGATTATCCAATCTGCTTTCCAACCATCTTTCGAACATTTCGAGTTGTTCTTCATCCAAGATTTCCTTAATGGCAGCAATCATTGTTTCTGTACATCCTCTTAATGCAATACGTAAATCCTCAAGTGCTCCTGATTCCTGTATTTTTTGTCGGGTGGCTCTATTTAAAGCTATGATTTCTTGCATGGCTTCTTTGCGAGTATATTCACCAGATCTAACTTTAGCAAAAATTTCACGACGCAGTTGATTTGCCTCTTGTAAAATGTTTTGAATTGTTTCATGGTAAGCAATTCTTGCAGCTCTTTCACAATCTCTGTTTGCAATCATAATAGCTTTAATTGCTTCTTTTTGTTCATCTGTGAGGTTTAATTTACCAAAGATGAATCTAAAGTCAAAGTCTGGTCTTTGGGATGCAAAGATAGTTCCGTTCTGAAATTCTTCAGTAGTCAGATTATTTTGCAAAGCAAAGTCAGTTTCTAGCGTGCAGTCCGACACAACTGCTTCTTCAATTGAATTTCCGTATGAAACGTAATTCAACTCTGTATTGTCGTAAGTTGTTACAGGATTATCCTTTTGGCAGGAAGTTAATCCAAACATAAATGTAACAACTAAAATACTGAGTACTATACTTAATTTGGGTAATCTTTTCATTTTTACCTCTTTTGGTTTTCAAATTTAGTTATTAGATTTCAAAAATCTAATTTTGGTTTAATTTGGAAGTGAAAAATTAACTTTACTTAAGAATATTATTGGTTTCACTTGCCCAAAGAAGAATATCTAATTCTTCAATTTGTAAATTAACACTTTTTGACATATCAACGAATACTTTTTCAATTTTTTCATAGTTATTTTTACCACTAATTGAAAAATTTGGTTTTATTTGATTGAATTTAACCATATTTTTTAAAATATGTCTATCTAATATTGCTAAACCGAAGAATCCTATATTTCTTAAGAAATGCGAAGCCTCTTTATATCCTATCCCTTTCACAGATCTAACCAAATATTCTCTCTTTTCTTTAATATGTATATCTTCTTTGATAAAATGCAAAATTTCATTAAAATTCTTTTGAGCTTCGGAGATAAATTTTACTTTTTGATTGTGGAATCTGATATAATGATCTTTTGAGGATAGAATTTCGACTAAATTGATTGAAGGATTATTGATGAAATCTAATGATTCAAGTTTATTTTGAACAAGGATTGCGTTTTTTGCTTTACTCATTGGAGTACAAAGGCAATACACCAATTCATAGAAATATTGACTTTGAGGAATTGATTTAAATTCATTAAGTTTAGCAAGAATATTATCTCTTTGTTTCACATAATATTCTTGCAAATAATCAGGTAAAATGAATTTGTTCATTTTATAAAAAAATATTACAATCTTTTGCTTAATTCAGTAAGAATTCTTTTTTCCTTTTCATCCAAGCTTTGGTATCCTTCAGAGGTAATTTTATCCAAAATAGCATCAATTTTTCTTTGAGTTAATTCCTCACCTTCAAAATAAATTGGTTTAGAAGTTGGGCGTGCTGTTTTAGGTTCTTCATGTGGTTTGAAATAATCACCGGAAGAAGGATTAGAAGGTCTTTGCCAATTAATTTTAAAATTACCGGGTTGATTTTGTGTATTTTGATTCTGATTAAAAAAGTCTGTTGATTTTGATTTAGAGGGGATTTTGATAATTTTTTCAAAAAACTTGAAAATACCTAATTTATCACCAAATTTTAATAATAACAAACCTGTAAGTGCACCACCTAAATGTGCAAAGTGAGCAACCCCATCACCACCAGAAAATCCGGAAAAAAGTTCAATAGCGGCAAAAATTATAACAAAAATCTTTGCAGGTATAGGTATGAAAAATGGGAACATAAAAATTGGTCGATTTGGAAAAGTCATACCA
>MHAC01000006.1:21773-41968 GCA_001804565.1 Ignavibacteria bacterium GWF2_33_9
TGCACCCGATGCACCTATTGTTGGACCTGTAGGACCAAACATTGGACTGATGAAAAGTTGAGTTAAACCTGCTCCTATTCCTGCAAGTAGATAATATATTGCAAATCTGGCACTCCCCCATTTATTTTCTAATTCCATTCCAAACATCCATAATGCAAACATATTAAAAAACAAATGCCACAACCCTCCATGAAGAAATTGATAAGTTACTAACTGCCAAATCCAAAAATGTGAAAAGGTCAAATGATTGAACTGAGCAGTATATATTGGTTGTAAAGCAAATAATTTAATAATTAAATCACCTACTGGGATTCCGCCTATTGTAATAATATTTAATATAAAATATTGAGCGATAAATATTGCAACATTGAGTACAAGTAAAGTTTTTATTACTGGAGGCAGCATACCACCGAGGAATCCACTTCCGTAAATTTTGTATTTTGACATTTGTTAAAATAGTTAATAATTGAAACAGTAGTTATAATAGACGATTTCAAGTAATATGAATTATAAAGAAATAAAGATTTTATTTGTTTATTGCTGAGTAGTCTCAGTATCAGTTTCAGTTGAATCGGTCTTGCTTGAAGGAAATGAGACTTTGAAGTATTTCATTAAAATATTCCTTGCTATTGGTGCGGCAACTGTAGCACCAAAACCTGCATTTTCAACAATAACCGCTATCACTAATTCAGGATTATCCATAGGAGCGTAGCAGACAAACCAAGAATGATCTTTTCCTCTTGGATTTTGTGCTGTACCGGTTTTACCACAAACTTTGACACCGGGGATATATGTATTTGTAGCTGTTCCTCCTGCTTCATTTACAACACTATACATCGCTTTTGATATGATATTAAAAATTGATTCATCAATAGGCAATTTCGTTTTAGTATAATTAACTTTTTCTACTTTCTTTTTTGCCATATCCTGAATATATTTAACAATATGGGGCTGAATTACTGTACCTTTATTTGCAATTGTGGAAATATATACTGCCATCTGTAAGGGTGATGCAAGAATTTCCCCCTGTCCGATGCCAAAATTTACTAATCTTCCGGGATAGCTTATTCTTTCCTTATAATTAGTGTCCAGCCAAGCTTTATCGGGTAATACACCCCATTTTTCATTAGGCAAGTCAATTCCTGTAAGAGCACCAAAATTAAACATCTTGCCATATTTACCAAAATTTGTCATTCCAACTTTCAGTGCAAGTTGTGCAAAGTAAGAATTACAACTACCTTTGATAGCATTAATTAAGCTTACATTGCCATGAGAGCCATGGCATTTAATATCTCTTCCACCAAAATAGAAACCGCCATTACAGTAAAATGTTGTATTAGGTGTAATGATACCTTCCTGAAGAGCAGCAATTGCCATAAGCATTTTCCAAGTGGAACCAGGAGGATATGTACCCTGAATAGCCCTGTTAATCATTGGATGACTTTCATTGTTAAATAAATAATCAGCATCCTCCTGTGTCAATTTTCCATTAAATAAATCCGGTGAAAAATCTGGTTTACTTACCATAAATACTATTTCACCATTTTGTGGATTCATTCCAACAATCGCACCTCTTTTATTACCTAAAAGGTCTTCTGCATACTTTTGTAAATTAAAATCAATAGAAAGATAAAAATTAGAACCTCCAATTGGTGCTTGGTCCTGCAAACCTTCGTTAAATTTCGTAGACCGTTCCCCTTTTCTATCAAATGCAACAATTTCATATCCCTCTATACCATGCATCATGTCTTCATAAAATTTTTCCAATCCGTATTGACCGATCAAATCACCTGCTTGATAGTATCGATGTTCTTTTAATTGAGCATCAGATACTTGTCGAATGTAACCCAAAATATGGGGCATTCTCACTCCTTTTTCATATAATCTCTTACTTTCAATGTTAATTGAAACACCTTTCAAATACTGCAAGTATTCTTCGATTAATGATAGTGTTCCAAAATCTAAATCTCGCTGTAGCAAAATTGGGGCATATTTTTCGAATTTATTTTTAACTGCAAAAACTTGATCAATTATTGTTGTATCTACTTTTATCAAATTGGATAATATTTTGAATGAAGTGGAATCAAAACTGGCAGGAGTTATATTTAAGTTATAGGATGCCTGATTATGTACAAGCAAAATACCATTAGCATCGAATATTTGCCCTCTTGGAGGTATCACCCTTAATTTTTTAATTGCTTGTGCTTCACTGTATGCTAGGTATTCACTCCCAGCCAGAATTTGCAATTGTACAATACGGAAGAAAAAAAGAAAAAAAATAATGAATATTAAAGACTTGAGGAATTTTGCTCTACCAACTTGGGCAAAAGCAGATTCTTCATCTTTTCTTCTCTGAATTATCTTTATTGCCATTTTTGCACCAATTTGTTCTCATTCTGTTCATCTCTGTAATAATCAGCGACCTCAACTAAAGCAAAACTAATTGCCAAAACAAATATTCCGTCTCTATTCATAAATTGAGCAGAAGTTACTGAAGAAATTATCAAGAGTATCAAACCAGTAAATCCACCTAAAACAACGAATTTATAAAATAAATCATGTATTCTTATATAGAGAAAAATTGACTTACCAAACAAGTAAAATATTGGGAAAAAGTATATTAGAGCGAGAGGTATGCCATATCTATATGTGAAAAATAAATAACCGTTATGGGTATATATCGAATGTAAGGAATATTGCAAAATTGAATTATAATATACAAATTGCTTGGAAAATCCATTTCCACCAAGAGGATTTTCTTTAATTTTATTTATTACTGCATCATATTCAACAAATCTGTTTGTTACAGAAATATCTTTTTTTCCTTCAGTAGTAGATTCCAAACGTATTTGAATAGCTTTGAAAACAATTTGCGCTTTATCTTGGAAAAACAAAATAATTACAATTCCAATTAACATTGTGGAAAGAAATGTAGATATCATCAAATTAATTTTTTGTTTTTTAGGTAATACGACTAAATATATAAGAATCCCTAGAAGTACAATAATCCAAAATGTTCTAGATGAAGTAGTAATTAATGACATAGCTGTAATCCCAACAACAAAAATCAACCACACCTTTGATAATAATTTTTGAGGGTAAAGTAATGCCAATATACCGGCTAATATTGAGAAAGTGAAAATTGTTTGATTTATCCTTTGTCCGGTCATAATTTGATACGCATACCTTACACCACGTGTAAATTCATGATAATAATCATAGAATTGGGCAATATCATTTACGATAACTGAAATCGAGAAAGTAATTGCTAACTTAATGATTGCATCCTTTGACTGCAAATTTTCTCTAATTGGGAAGTAATACAATAAAAAGGAAAATAAGATGTATTCACGAATTATGTTCAAAAATGATACCTCATTTATTAATGAGAGAATCATTGTTCCAATCGATAAAATAGGAAATAAAATAATAAAGAAATCTGCGATGTTTCGAATAATTTTTTCTTTTTTGACAAATACTTTCCAAAAGAACCAAATTGCTAGTGAACCAAAGAAATAAGCTCCAAATATGATATCTAAAGCAGAAATACCTTCATCACCTGTTCTGAAAAAAAGTGGAGAAGTAATGAAAATTGAATGTATCCAATAAGTCTGAAATTTACTGGGATTAATTTTCACTTTTTTTCAATTCCTTTATTTTTTTTCTTAATTCTTTAATGTAATTAAATGCAAAAACTAAGAGGATGCTAATTATAAAAGATCCAAAGGTTGAACCAGCCATAATAAATCCTCTTCTTGGTTTATCTTTACTATCAGGAACAATTGCAGAATCAACAACAATTAGATTCTGAATATTCCTAACTTCTTCGCTTCTAATTTTTTCAATAGTAGGTAAAAGGAAGGCTTTTACTTTTGAATAAGTTTCAAATTCTGTGTAAATCTTTAAATAATCCACTTGTACATCTGTTGCATTGGAAATTGAAAAATTCCCTGCAAAACCCGGTTGATTTTGAATGTTGCTCAATTTATCCTTAAATTGGTCTGCTAATTTTTTGTTTTGCATTGCAAATGGATCATCAGCTCCATAATTATTAGTAAAATAATCTGACAAAATATCATATTTCATTTGTTCAGATTTAATATCAGATATAGATTTCGCAATTTGTTCTGCTTGTTGCTCAGGAGCAAAGAGTAAAGTTTTTTTGGAAAATAACTTTAATTGATTACCAAGAGCAGCAATTGTACTATCTAGCACAACAATTCTTTTATTGAAATAGTTTCTGCTTAATAAATTGTCCTGTCTGAAAATTTCAAGAAAATGTGAATTTGCAATTTTCACATAATCATTTGCAATTTCAGCAGCTTTATTTTTATCTTGATCCCAAACTGTAATAGTATAATTTCCTTCTTTTTCAAGTGCAATTTCAACATTGCTTTCAAAAGCTTTCCTTAAGGTTTTACTTTCATTTTTCGGAATATCATATTCTTCAGATAAATTGTACTTATTGATAAGAGAATCAATGACTGTTCTACTTTGAAGAATTACAATATAAGAATAAGTAGAACCTTCATTTTTGCCTGACATATTGGTTAATCCAAATTCTTTTAAGGCACTTGAAATAGTAGAACCTCCTGAAGCAGAAGCATCTTGTCCGGAACTGGAAGGGACTAAATTAACAGTAGCTGAATACCAAATAGTTAAATTATAAGCTATTATAGCAGATGTTATAGCTCCAAGTATAGTAAATATGACAATAAATTTCCAGTATTTTATTAATGTTCCAAAAAAATAAGCTGAATCATTATATTTTTGATTTTCTTGCATAATCACTTAATAATTATTATAATAATAAAATTTTACAAAATTACTTATAATTTTTTATAGAGAAGTATGTGATTAAATAATATTTGTGCAGAAATTTTGTAATTTTACAAGTTTATATTTCTGTAAAACAGTAAATGTCTGAATTTAAATTAATATCAAATTATCAGCCTGCGGGTGATCAGCCCAATGCAATTAAGGAATTAACCGAAGGATTAGACCGTGGTGACCAATTTCAGGTTCTCCTTGGGGTTACAGGTTCCGGGAAGACCTTCACAATTTCGAACATCATTCAGAATGTGCAAAAACCAACATTGGTAATTTCACCAAATAAAACTCTCGCAGCTCAACTTTTTAGTGAATTCAAAAATTTCTTTCCAAATAATGCTGTAGAGTATTTTATTTCTTATTATGATTATTATCAGCCGGAAGCATACATACCCTCATCTGACACATACATTGAAAAGGATTTTGCAATCAATGACGAAATTGACAGATTGCGATTAAGAGCGACTAGTTCTTTGATTGAAGGCAGAAGGGATGTTATTGTTGTTGCTTCTGTTTCGAGTATTTATAGTATTGCAAATAAATCCGAATTTGAAAAATTCATTTTTCCGATTAGAGTTGGAAATGAATATGTAAGAAAAGATTTCTTGTTTAAATTACAAGATTTGCAATATTCAAGGAATGATACAAATTTCATTCGTGGGACATACAGAGTAAGAGGTGATGTAATAGACATAATTCCTGCATATGAAACTAAGACAGGAGTAAGGATTGAATTTTTCGGAGATCAAGTAGATAAAATTTCTTTAATCGATACTTTGACAGGAAATTCACAGGATGCTTACGAGGAATTTATACTATATCCTGCCAAACTCTTTGTTACCTCCCAAGAACAATTAGATAGAGGGATGAATTTAATCCGTGAAGAATTAGCTGAAAGATTAATTGAATTAAGAGCTGCTGATAAAATATCGGAAGCCCAGAGATTGGAACAAAGAACAATTTTTGACTTGGAAATGATGCGTGAAGTTGGTTATTGTTCCGGAGTTGAAAATTATTCAATGCATCTCTCCGGAAGACATTGGGGAGAAAGGCCGAATTGTATTTTTGATTATTTTCCTGAAGACTTTTTACTGGTAATTGACGAAAGTCACATTTCTATTCCTCAAATCAGAGGGATGTATAATGGCGATAGAGCCAGAAAACTGAATCTTGTAGATTTCGGATTTAGATTACCTTCTGCACTCGAAAATCGTCCATTAACTTTCAATGAATTTGAATCATTGGTAAATCAGGCAATTTTTGTAAGTGCTACGCCTGGTGATTATGAATTGGAAAAATCTGAAGGTGTATTTGTAGAACAGGTTATTCGACCTACAGGCCTGCTAGATCCTCAAATTGAAATTAGACCAATTTCAAATCAGGTTGATGATTTAATTGATGAAATTAGAATAAGAGTATCAAAAAAGCAAAGAACTTTAATAACAACTCTAACAAAAAGAATGGCAGAAGACCTTGCAGATTATTTGCAAAATCTGGATTATAAAGTTGCTTACATTCATTCAGAAGTTGATGCACTTGCAAGAGTTGAAATAATCCGAAATTTAAGATTGGGAGAATTCGATATTTTAGTAGGTGTTAATCTTTTAAGGGAAGGACTGGATTTGCCGGAGGTTGCTTTAGTCGCTGTATTGGATGCTGATAAGGAAGGTTTTTTACGTAGTGAACGTTCTTTGCTTCAAATTGCCGGAAGAACTGCGAGGAATGTCGAAGGATTAGTAATTCTTTACGCAGATAAAATTACAAAGTCAATCCAAAAAGTTATGGATGAAACTAATAGAAGAAGAACAATACAAGAGCAATACAATTTGGAGCATAATATTAATCCTCAAACTATTTTTAAATCAATTGAGGAAATTCTGAACTCAACTTCTGTGGCTGATATTTCCCAATCATATACAGCTAAGAAAAATAAAATTATTGATAATAAGAAAAGAAAACAAATTGAACCTCTCATTGACGTTTTAGATAAGCAGCAAATTGGCAAAATTATTGACCAACTTTATAATGAAATGAAGTCTGCTGCAAGGGATTTGGATTTCGACAAAGCTGCTCAATTGAGGGATGAGATAAATGAACTTAAAGAAAAAATATGATTTTTTCGTTATTACTAAAAATCAAATAAAATATGAAAAAAATACTTTTTATTTTTGGAACAAGACCAGAAGCAATTAAATTAGTACCCTTGATTAATGAATTTAATAAATACCCAAAACATTTTGATGTAAAAGTTTGTATAACATCACAGCATAAAGAAATGCTATGGCAGGTTTTAGACTTTTTCGGGACAAAACCAGATTACAATTTGGAATTAATGAAACCCAATCAAAATTTATTTGATATTACATCAAACGGTTTGAAGAAAATTGAAGAAGTAATGTATATTGAAAGTCCAGATTTAGTGATTGTCCAAGGTGATACAACTTCTACTTTCATTGGAGCTTTGGCTTCATTTTATCTCAAAATTCCGGTAGCGCATATAGAAGCAGGTTTACGTTCTTTTAATAAATACTCCCCTTTTCCTGAAGAAATAAACCGTAAAATGGTATCTTCTCTTACTGAATTTCATTTTCCACCAACAAAATTGTCTGCTGAATTCCTTTTTCAAGAAGGATTTAGAGAAAATGTATTTGTTGTCGGAAATACAGTTATCGATGCTTTATTCCTCACTATAGAAAAAATTAAGAAAATAAATTATTCAGATAAATTTCCGAATATTGATTTCAACAGAAGAACCATTTTAGTAACAGGTCACAGAAGAGAAAGTTTTGGCAAACCATTTGAAAATATTTGCAATGCTCTTGCAAAAATAGCAGAAGAATACAAAGATATTAATATTATTTATCCTGTACATCTAAATCCAAATGTACAAAAACCTGTAAATTCAATATTAGGCAAGATACCAAATGTTTTTTTGATTGAACCACAAAATTATACTGAGTTTATATGGTTAATGGATAAATCATATTTAATTTTAACAGATTCAGGCGGAATTCAGGAAGAAGCCCCTAGCTTAGGGAAACCCGTCCTTGTAATGAGAGAAGTTACAGAAAGGACTGAAGGAATTGATGCAGGAACAGCAAAATTACTTGGAACAGAAAAAGAAAATATCATCAAAAATCTGAAATTACTATTAGATGATGAAAGTGAATACTCAAAAATGTCAAATGCTGTTAATCCATACGGTGACGGCAAAACATCTGAAAAAATCGTTGAAATAATAAAAAATAAATTTTTAAATGAATAAGGGCAAAATAAATATTGTTTTTCTTAGTGATTTCCCATTTTCAATAAGTTTTGGTGGGAAAGAAATTCAGATGCAACAATACTATAAAACCTTGATGCAAAATTATCAAGATAACATTAATGTTAAATATCTGAATTATCGGGAATTAGATGCTTTAAATGATGTCCAGATTATACATTTTTTCGGATATTCAAACTGGTATCATGACATCACCAAATTAATGAAAACGAAGCACCCAAACATTAAAATTGTGGTCAGTCCAACTTTTTATATATCAAATTTTGTCAAATATAAACTAGCATCAGTTTTATTTAATAAATTCTCAATTCCAAATTTCTTTTCCTATAAATATGATTTTTTCAATGAAGCCGATTTAATAATTTGCAATAGTAATGCTGAAAAAGAACAACTCAAGAGCATTTTCTCAATTAATAACTCCGGCAAAATTCAAATCATCCCGAATGCAATTGAAGATAATTTCAATCAGATTGATGATATTGAATCAGGAAATATTTTTCTAAATGAATATGGAATAAATTCTGGTTACATACTTTCAGTTTCATTCCTTGATGAGAGGAAAAATTCAATTAAATTAATAGAAGCTTACCTTTCTGTAGCCGATACTTTAAACAGGAAATTAGTATTAATCGGAATGAACAGATATGTGAACCAAAAAAATAATAAATATGTAAATGAATTGATAAAATACAATCAGGACAAAATTATCCATGTTGATTATTTAGATAGAGATAGCAATATACTTAAATCGGCATATAAAAATGCTGCATTACATATTTTACCAAGTATTTTGGAAACTCCTGGAATATCGAATATCGAAGCAGCTGCTTTTGGATTACCAATTCTGGTTGGAAAATGCAAACCCGTTCAAGAGTATTTCGGTAATTTAGCTATTTTTGTCGATTCCAATTCCGAAAAGGATATCGCAGATAAATTACTCAAACATTTTACTGATAATAATAAAGATAATTTAAAAAACTCAAAATCCTTACAAAAAGAAGTATTACATAAATATACTTTAAAAAAAGTATCTGAAGAATTATTCTCAAAATATACCAAATTAATTGAATAATTTATTTCTCATTAAACAGAATACCGTTACAAATCCAATTAGCAAGAGCCTGTCTGTTATTTGGATCGAGGAATCTTATTTGGTCAAGTGGATTTTGAATATTTCCTAATTCCAGATAAACAGCTAGAACAGGTGAATAATTGAGCATGAACAAATTTCTTTCACTAACATTACCTTCATATCCCCTGCCCGGCTGATTTGCATTATATTTTTTATCAAATACATTCATTAAATTAACAGCATACTTTTTACTTTTTTCACAACCCGGTTTATAGTAAAAGAAAACATCAATCCTTTTTTCAACTTGCCTTGAATCCACATGGATGACGATAAGCCTTTGCTTATTTAACTTTACTTTTGGAGATATTGTCGAAATGTAGTCAATTCTCGATTGCAATCTTTCTCTGGCACCTCCTGTAATTAGTTTTCCATTCCCAAAATATTCATTGGTATTGTTTTTTAAAAAATTTTCATCCCTTATAAAATTGTTACTGTCAATAATTGTTAAATAAACAGTAGCGCCATGTCTGCGTAAATTTTGTGCTAATCTTAATGTAATATCATAGGCATATTCATCTTCTGTAAGTTCATGTTCTTCCTTATATCCAATTGCACCTGGATCAGGTCCACCATGTCCCGGGTCAAGATAAAAAACAAGTCCTTTTAATCTACTGTCAATTTTGTGAATTTTACTATATTTTGGTCCAAATAATGCATTTCCAAATACTGGTGGGATAGTTTTGGAAGTAATTACATTATATTCTTCATCTAACTTATCATCTGAAAGTACAGGTACAAAACCTTCTTCACTTTTTGGGTGTTTCGAATTTTCTTTTTCAAAATTTGTAAGAGTTTCCTTATCCAAATAATGAAATGGGACCCAGAGTATTTTATCATTTTTGAAATTTGAAGATTTTAATTTAGAATTAACAATTTCAAAATTATAATCTTGAATTTCTTTAGCTAATTCATAATTGGAAATTCCAATCGTAGAACGTATTGTTTTTCCATTAAAATTATAAATTAATATTGGAAGATTATAATTACGATCTGCAAAAATTTCACCTTTTTCTGTCAGAGAAGTTTTATTAAGTTCTTTAAATTTATTGAGATAGTTTTCTTCTTCAGGCAAATGATATTTCCTGAGTAATGAAAATATCCCATCACCTTTTTTGGATTTTACTTGTACATATTCTTGTGAATACAAGAATGAAAGATTTAATAAAATTGCTGCAAATATTACGATTTGTTTGATATTTCCCCCATAAACAAATTTAATATTCTCAAAATTAAGTAATTTTGTGTATTCTGAAAAATGAGATTAATGAAAAAAACAAAAAAATCCATTATTTATTGTATATTTTTACTACTATTTGTGCAATTCAATTCTTCGTTAGCAATTGTGAATTTAGGTATTAATATGCTCGAAAATAGCAATTTTGCCGAAATCAAAGGCAAAAGAATTGCTTTACTTACAAATTTCTCAGGCAGAGATAATACAGGCAAATTAACAACTGAAATACTTGCTCTAAGCAAAGAAGTCGAATTAAAATTAATCCTTACTCCCGAACATGGTTTTTACGGTGTTAAAGCTGCTGGCGAAAGTGTGAGTAATTCTGAATACTGGGGAATTCCAATATTATCTTTGTATGGCAGTACAAAACTAATTCCATCCAATTACGCTGATGATTTTGATATTATTATTGTAGATATACAGGATATTGGAGTTAGGGCATATACTTTTATTAGCACATTATACTATGTAATGCAGTCTGCTGTAAACTTGGATAAAGAGATTTACATTCTGGACAGACCAAATCCTCTTGGAGGGATAATTGTGGATGGAAATTTACTGGAAGAAGATTACAAATCATTTATCGGGATTGTACCAGTTACTTATCTTCACGGATTAACTATTGGTGAAATTGCATCAATGATTATCGGAGAAGGTTGGTTAGGAAAAAATGCAAAGGAAAATGCCTGCAAACTTTCAATAATTAAAATGGATGGTTGGGAAAGATGGATGCAATGGGAAGATACAGGATTGATGTGGATTCCAACATCTCCGAATATACCTTCTGTAGATGCAATTCGTGGTGCGGCAATGCTAGGTTGGATAGGTGAATTAAGTTTATTTAGTGTTGGTATTGGTACTAATTTACCGTTTCAATACTTTGGTACACCTGATATTAATAGTAATTTTTACAGTATTCTTGATAATTTCGAATTAAATGGTTCTCAAATCATCCAAACTGATTTTATGCCTGTATATGGAAAATATGCGAATCAACACTGCAAAGGATTCTTACTCAGATTTGAAAAAAACAATAATTTCACTCCTTTTTCTAATGGGATTGAATTAATCATTACTTTACGTAATCTTTATCCCAAATT
Source organism: Ignavibacteria bacterium GWF2_33_9 (assembly GCA_001804565.1). GTDB lineage: Bacteria > Bacteroidota > Ignavibacteria > Kapaibacteriales > UBA2268 > GWF2-33-9. The sequence goes on from MHAC01000006.1 coordinate 33,353, forward strand.
ATTTATTGAGAAAAATATTGAATTATCCAAAAAACAAATGTTCAAAAAAGCAACCGGAACTTCAAAATTATATGATTTAATTTTTGAGGGTGGGAGTGATGATTCTATTCGAAAAGCTGCATATAATGGTGTAATGGATTTCTTCAAATTGCGAAAAAAATATTTACTATACTAATTTTTTTAAAATCCATAAAAACCATAAGAGATATTAACTCCTACTTGAAGAACTAATTTTTCAATTTTGGAGAAATAAAATCCTTGTGATTCAACTCCTATGGTGAAATTACGAGCAAAAGGAATATTTATTCCAAGTCCATAATTAGAAGTTCCTGCCCAGGTATGAGTTTTGACATTTTCACCTAATGCTTGAATATCGGATTCAATGTAAGAACTACCAAATCCACCAAATAAATAAAAATATGTTAAATCATATTTGAAATTAGCGAGAATGGGAATTCCATACATATAACCTTCAAATTTAACTTTTCCTGTTGATGTTGTAAAATTCTTTGCTTCTTTTAATATGGGAATTACACCGCTACTAAGACCTAATGACAATCTTCTATTAGGCTTCAAAGAAAATCGGATGGTAGGTGAAAATAATTTTTCTTTTGGTTTGAAATTATTATCTAATCGAATTGAAAAAGAATTTACCAAACTAATTTCATAATAGAATTTATCAATATGTTCCACAATCACTGAATCCTGTGCAGAGAACAGTTGATTGGGAAATAGCAACCAAAGTAATAAAATGATTATATTAATTTGTATAATATTCATAAGCAACTAAAAATGGATAATTGGATAAAATTCCGTCAAAGTTACCATTCTGTATATATTTTTTAATAAATAATTCTTCATCCAGAGTCCAAGTAAATACTTTTATTCCATTATTATGCATTTGCATAATTTCATCTTCGAGTAATCCAAGTGACCATCTTGGAGCCCATACTTTTGCAGATGATTTTTGGACTAAATCAGTACTTAATTCGCATAATGCATTTAAGTCATTCTTATTTGGTAATTGCAAATAAGCATCTAATACTGATTCATCAGGAATTCCCAAATAAATTTCCAAATCACGATTTACTTCTTTTGCTAATAACTGATACTTAACTATTAGGGGTGCAATGATTCCCACAACTTCAGGTGTTTTAATGTCCAACCAAATTGCCTGTAAAGTGGTATTATAAATAATTGATTGAAATGCATCCTCTAATTTGGGTATATGCTCATTTTGTTTAAGAGTAACAAATTTATCTAAAAATTCATAGTTGTAATCGGATATTTTTCCAATAAAGAAATCCTGGTTAATCAATCTTTTCGATAAATATTCATCATGGAATAGTACCGGTACTTTATCTTTAGTAAGTTGGATGTCAATTTCAATTCCGTTTGCTCCCAAGGCTTCAGAAAACTCAATAAGTTCAATGGAATTTTCAGAAGCAGGTAATCTGTCAATATTCCTTCCACCGCCTCTATGGGCAATTATGTAATAATTAGGCTCTTTTAATTGATGCAAATAAGTTAAAGTAATTGTTTTTTCTTCCCCATCAATTTCATATTTTCCGTTGAACGTAATTGAAGTTGGCATTTCATCATTCAATATACTTGTTGAAGTATTTTCATCAATTTCAAGTTCGATAAATCCTAATTTTTCATTCAGTGAATATCTCCAATATCCTGCATGACGAATTATTCCTTTAAGTTCCCCACCATACAAAACACAATAAGTCTGTTTCTTCTTGACAAAAATAGATAATGAATTTTTACCACTGAATTTTACGACTGCTGTATCACCGAAATCATTTTTTCCATCAGAAAAAATATATACACCATTTATTAATTTTTTCTGAAATTCAGTTAAATGCTTAAATCCTTTTATTGAATTATCAATTTTATCTTGTGGAATTTCTGGTAATAAAATATCCATTTCACATGAATAAAAAAATGCAACAAATAGAAAGCTTATTATTTTAGAAAATTTCCTCATAGATTAAAACCAAAATTAAATTCAGGATAAAATAAATACTCATCAACAGTAGAATATGATAACCACGATTGATAAAAAAACTTGGAATAATTTAATTTCAATGAAAGTGCAACCCAGTGCTTATTCCATAAAGGTTGTTCCGCACAGAATTTAACGGCAAAACCACCGTCAAATTTTTTCAAAACACCCAAAAATTCATTTTCTGCATAAGTCCAAAAAACATGATGCTGAGATTCTATCTGAGTGGAAAAGAATAATGAGCCGAAATCAAAACCAACAGCAGCATTTGGAGTCATAAACATTCCCCATGTTTTAAGTTTAATTGCTTCAAGTTGAATATGTCCAAACCAAGCGGAAAATTCGCTGCCAAGTGAGAAATAAACATCTCCAAAATTATAACTTTTCATAAAACCTATACTTGCATGATTAGATATATAATTGCTATTAATCTGCATTAAAGCTGAAATTGTTTGAGACAATCCTAATCTCATATTAAAAATTGGCATTGGAGAATAAGAAATTTCTTCCTCCACAACCTGCACTGGTAACCTAGTTATTCCAATACCTAAATTTACTGCAAATTCTAAAGGTTCAAAAGATTTTGGGAAAAAGAAAAAATCTCTGGGAATGGTATCATACTTAATATCATTATCTTCACATCTTATTTGATCAGGCATAAGAAATGTTATTAATATGAGAACAATATGAAAGTTAAATTTTTTCAATTTGGTTATTATTTTTTCACTCCAATTATTACAGATAATTTTCTTGATGAAAAGGGACTATAATCCCTTAATAAATTCTTTCCATATAGTAAAAATGCTGAAGAACCACCACCATCCAAATTCATCGCATCATAAAGATTCAAATTTAGAGCAATATTCGATAAATCTTTTAAACTTGCTCCATATTGTCTTTTAGCAGAATTTGTCCCTGCTATTGTTAATAAATAAAATTTTGTTTTGTCTTTATTATAACCTAAAATTGTTCTTGGAAGTTGAGAATGAATAAATCTTCGTCCTGAATTACCTTCCGATTGTGCTTCAGATACTGATTTTCCATCCCTAACTAGCCTTGGTGTTCCGGAAATTCCGTTTTTGAATATAATATTTGTGTCCAAATTTGTTTTAAATGATATTGAAAGAGTATCACCTTTATCAGGAACAAAAACTAATGGAATATCCGTCCCGAAAGATAATATTCCATAATCATTCGGAAGCTCCAAAAAATTCGAAGTGTATTTTTCAACTACAGCCTGCACAGGTTTATTGATATATGGTTTTGATAAATATCTAACAAGTACCTTGTACATTCCTTGTTCAATTAATGAACCTCGTAAACTTGCTTTATAGTAATTAATAAATGCCAGTGAATCGAAATCCTGTTCAGTAGAATCATCCTCCATAGACTGTAAATCTTTTTCCCATTCCTTGTATGCTGAATCTAATGCAACATCCACTCTTTTTTGCAAAACATATGGGATAGTGTCTCCTGCAAATGAATTATAGAATGAAATTCCACTCGAATCCCTTCTACGGTTTAAATAATCTATTTTGTATTTAAATCCTTTGGAAGTGATTGAACCTTCGATGTCATAATTATTGATAAATGGAATTCCATTTATATCAAATAATGTACTACTCCAATTTTTATATTGAACATTTTCAACAATCTTACCATCAACGATACAAGGACCAATTGGAGAATTTGAATATGCCTTCCAAAAATTTGCATTCACTGCGGCTAAGAGGCTGTCACTGTAAATACTATTGTAACGTTCTGCAAATTGTGGTAAACCTTCCAGTGTATTAAATTGATTCCCCATTTTATGGACAAACAACTTAGAAGCATTTTTAGTTAAATCGATTTCAATCATGTAAACATTAAAGAAAGATTTACCATTTCCCAAATGAATATTTTTATATTTTATTCCATCAGTTAATTGTAACGAATCAAGAATTTCTATTTTCTTAATTGAAATTTTAACTGATCTGACCCTACTACTCCTACGTTTCTTTTTCTTTGCGTCAACTTGAGAAGAAAAAATGCAAATAGACAATGTAAAAATAATTATAATTTTTAGGTAATATTTTAAATAATGTTTATTTTGCATTTTTAATAAATTGAAAAAATATTTATTTTGAAAAATTTCTAAATTAAACATAAAAAAGCAATATGGAATACAAAACTCTAATTTTTGAACAAATTGATAATTACGGTAAGATTACTTTAAATCGTCCCGATAAACTAAATGCATTGAATTACCAGCTCTTCTCAGAATTAGACGATTTAATTCAAAAAATTGAACTTAATCAATCAATTCAACTACTGATATTGACCGGTAGTGGAGAAAAGGCTTTCGCTGCAGGTGCTGATATAGTTGAATTGAATAATTCAGACACAGCTCCTTCAGGCAGACAATTTTCTGAATATGGCTCTAAAGTAATGTTGCGACTGGAACAACTCAGAATTCCGGTAATTGCCGCAATTAATGGTTTTGCTTTAGGTGGTGGATTGGAATTGGCAATGTCTTGTCATATTCGCTTTGCAAGTGAAAAAGCAAAAATGGGACAACCCGAAGTTAACTTAGGTATTATTCCCGGATATGGTGCTACTCAAAGATTACCTAGATTAGTTGGTAAAGCAAAAGCACTTGAACTGATAATTTCCGGTAATACGATTAATGCACTAATTGCAAAGGAAATTGGATTAGTTAATGATGTTTTTCCTCATGAAGAACTTATGGATAAAACAATAGAATTTTCAAAATTAGTACTCAGCAAAGCACCTTTGGCAGTTTCTGCAGCTGTTAATACTGTAATGGCAAGTGATTATTTAAATTTGCAGGATGGATTAACTTTTGAAAGTAGAATTTTTGGAGATGTATGCGGTACTAAGTACTTTAAGGAAGGAACAAATGCCTTTCTCGAAAAACGTGCAGCTAATTTTACAGGTCAATAATTTGAATGTTTTTTTATAATTTTTTATACAATTGTATCTTTATACCAATTTCCCTTTTTCTTATTTTTATTTTAAAATTTTTCAATTCAAAAATAAGAGAAAGAGAAAGTTTTTTGGTTGAACATAAAGATGCTGTTTTCATTAAAAAGAAACATGGAAGAACAATATGGTTCCACTCAGCATCTATGGGTGAATTTGAACAGGCTAAACCAATTATTGAGTTATTGAAGAAAGAAAATGATGATTTAAATATAATAGTTACATTTTTCTCACCTTCAGGATATAAAACTCAAAATACATATAAGTATGCTGATTATATAACCTATTTGCCATTTGATTCAAAACGAAATGCTATTGAATTTATAAGGAAAATATCTCCTGATTTGGTTATCTTTATTCGTTATGAAATATGGAGAAATTTTCTTAACATTTTGAATAAAAATAATATTCCTGTCTTTTTGATTAATGCTACTCAACCTTCCGGAAAGTTTTACAGGAGCTTTTTTATTACAAGAAGTTTCATACGTTCAAATATGAATTTCTTTTCAGAAATTCATACAATTTCTGAAGTTCATTCTGAATATTTCCGCAGACTTTCTATTAATTCCAAAATCACAACTATTACTGATACTCGATTCGACAGAATTGCTGATTTTGTGAGAAATGCTCAAGAAAATTTAATTTTCCCTGAAGAATTCATTTCCAAAGATGAGAAAGTCTTGGTTGCTGGAAGTATTTGGAAAGAAGATGAAGAAATTTTAATTCCTGCAATAAATCAATTAAGAAAAACTTATACATCTAAGATTAGAATTATTTTTGTACCACATGAACCAAATCAGAACAATTTACTGCGTTTAACAGCAAAAATTGAAAAATTTGTATTACTTAGCGAAATTATTAAATGTGTTCATGATGGAAATCTTATGCAAATTAAAGAAAAAATTGAAGGGAAAGATATTGTTGTCGATTCAATTGGATACTTATTAAGACTTTATAATTATGCAGATTTTGCGTATATTGGGGGTGCTTTTGGTAATGGAATTCATTCTGTGACTGAAGCGGCTGGATATGGTTTACCTATTGCTTCAGGACCAGATTTACGTAAATCATTCGATGCAGTTGAATTAAGAAATCTCGGAATTTTGAATGTCGTGTATTCATCAAAAGATTTACAAAATTGGTTATCATTTTATCTTGAGAATACTGATTATTACCAAAAGATATCTAAATTATCAAAAAGTTACATTTTTGAAGCAATAGGTTCTTCTCAAAAAATATGCAAATCTATTAAAATTAAACTCAATATTTAATACAAAACAATTAAACAGAAATTTTGATTTATTCGTCCTTTTTTTTTATTAAGAATGCAAATAGTATATGGATAAAGTACAAGTAATCATATTAGGTATAACATCAACACCCGGCGGTTCTGCTTACGGTCTGATTTTGAAAGAAATAGACAGTAATCGAAGAATACCGATTTTAATAGGGTCACCTGAAGCACAATCAATTGCTTTTGAAATTGAAGGAGTAGTTCCACCAAGACCAATGACTCATGATTTGATAAGAAACATCATTGATAACTTTGATTTACCCCTTTCTGAAGTTTTCATTGATGAATTAAATGAAGGAACTTTCCATGCTAAAATGATATTTGAAAGCGAAGATATTCAAATAGATTGTCGTCCAAGCGATGCTATTGCTGTTGCTCTGAGATTGCATGTTCCTATCACAATTAATAAAGATATCATGGATGAAGCAACAAATAATCCTCAATTTGACGAATTTAATCAGAACGAGGAATTACAAAATCCGGGATTTAAGGAACATGTACAAAAATCACCTACTAAAAGAATTGACATTTTACAAAGTCAATTGGATAAAGCAATTAAAGATGAAAATTACGAAGTTGCAGCAAAAATTCGAGATGAAATAAAAAAACTTTTGGAAAGTTCGTAAAAAATTTGTAATTTTGTAATCTTAATTTTTTCAAATTAAGAAATGCCGGGGTAGCTCAGCTGGTTAGAGCAATGGAATCATAATCCATGTGTCGGGGGTTCAAATCCCTCCCTCGGTACTCAATAAGATAAAAGTTCCATTAATTGGAACTTTTTTTGTACCTTTTTTGAAAATATGAATCATACTAATCAAAATAAGGAAAAGAAATCCGTTGCACGCAATTCTGTCTTTGCTGCAATTTTTCTCACATTGTCCAAATTCATCGTTGGTATTATTACAGGTTCCATTGGTATATTATCTGAAGCATTACATTCAGGATTGGATTTAGTTGCAGCAGCAATTACTTATTTTTCAGTAAGAATTTCGGATAAACCAGCTGATAATCAACATAATTTCGGACATGGAAAAATTGAAAATCTTTCAGCTCTTATCGAAACAATTCTACTTTTTGTAACTTGTGTTTGGATTATTTACGAAGCTACAAGCAGATTACTTTCTGGCAACTTCGAAATTGATGTCTCTATTTGGGCTTATATAGTAGTTATCTCTTCTATATTAATTGATTTATGGCGTTCAAGTGCACTTTCTAAAGCTGCTAAGAAATTTGATTCTCAGGCACTGGAAGCTGATGCTTTGCATTTTTCAACAGATATTTGGAGTTCCTTTGTCGTATTGATTGGTTTAATCTCGTATCAATTTGGTTTTCAATATGCAGATTCAATAGCAGCATTAATAGTTGCAATAATTGTCATAAGCGTTTCCTACAGACTTGGCAAAAGAGCAATAAATGTCTTAATTGATGCAAAACCTGATGATAAATATTCAATTGTAATTGATATATTATCAAAATCTTATAAGATTAATGGATTTAAAAATCTAAGAATGCGTTCTGCCGGTGCATATGTATTTGTAGAAGTAGATATTTTACTGAATCAGAATTTGACTTTGGAACTTGCCCATACAATTTCTCACGAAATTGAAGACACAATAATATCTAATATACCAAATGCTAATGTGCATATACATATTGAGCCTATTATTAACCAAAGAGTTACAAACTAAACTTGAAAGAAGTTACTATTTTCACCGATGCAAGTGTTCATCCACAATCAAAAATTGGTGTTGGAGGATATATTCTCTTAGAAAATGAATTGTCTTATTTAATAAATATTCCAACTCAAACTGATGACCTCAAGAATAATGTTCAACTACTTTTTTTTGAGAATACATCTTCTACTAAAGCCGAAATACAAACAATTCTCTCAATTCTGGAACAAATTTCAAATTCGGATTTTGCCAATCTGAAAATTAATGTCTGCACTGATTCACAAGGGATAACAAGCCTGATTAACAGGAAATCAAAATTATTGGAAAATGATTACAAAAGTAAAACGGGTAAGTTATTCAAAAATGAAGAACTTTACCGCTTATTTTATGAATATGAGAAAAAACTGAATTTGAATTTTGTGAAAATAAAGGGACATTCTCCTTCTTCACAAAAAGATAATTTACAAGTTATTTTTGCTGTTGTGGATAAATTTGTTCGAAGAAAATTAAAAGAAATTATCAAAGAAATTTAATCAACTAAGTATAAATACTTAAAATTTTTTGTGTGAATTTATGATATCTGAACAAAAGTCAAAAACGGAATCTTACCTATTTTTAATTTCACTTTCAATTATTTGGGGTAGTTCGTTTATCCT
>MHAC01000007.1:0-2991 GCA_001804565.1 Ignavibacteria bacterium GWF2_33_9
CAACATTAAAATATGTTCATCCAAAGAATTTTGAGTTTTTGAATTCTACTATTCAGCCAGATTCAACTGTAAACGACACGCTGTATTTTAGTTTAACACAAAATAATAACTCTTATTATAATAATAACATCACATTAAAATATCATATTTCAGATACAATTGCAATGGGCTATACCACTCAAGCTTATGCTGAAGTTTTATCTACTTCATGTATTGATAATAACCTAACAAATAATCAGTGTACTAAAGATATTACAGTTGTAGCTTCATACGACCCAAATGATATCAGCTCGGTAACTGAGCGATACTATACTTCAGAAATGAAATCGAATAATGATTCTATAACGTATACCATTCGTTTTCAGAATACAGGAACTGACACTGCGGTGAATATTAGAGTTTTGGACACCATAAGCAGTAAATTAGATATGTCAACTTTTGAAATGCTTGGCGCGAGTCATCCGTATTCATATACTGTTAAGGGAACTGGAATTATTGAGTGGAAATTCCTTAATATTATGTTAACAGATAGCACAACTAATGAAGCCCAAAGCCATGGCTTGATAAGTTATAGAATTAAACCAAAATCAAGCTTTGCATTGAGAGATTCAATTGAAAGCACCGCTTATATTTACTTCGATTTTAATATTCCAGTAGCAACAAATACCAATGTGATTTACTTTGAAGATCAGTTAGTTGGGAATAATATTATAGTTTCGAAAATGAAATTAAATATATATCCAAATCCAACTCGAGATTTGCTTTATATTGAAACATCAAAAAGCGGAAAATATCAAATTATTGATATAACAGGAAAAATAGTTCAAAACGGAACGATTTTATCAAATATTGAATCAATACATACAAATGAATTATCTAATGGTATTTATATTTTTAAATACAGCAATGATGAGGGTGTAATACATAAATTATTTACAAAAGAATAAATATTAAGCTTTCAATAAAATTAAAACAGCATTTTCTATTTTAGAAGTGCTGTTTTTATATTTTTTGATATTATATTTGAGAGATTTTATCATAATAAATTTATATGAATTCATTTTTAACATATAAAATAAATGCATTTGCTGATTCTCCTTTAAAAGGAAATCCTGCTGCTGTATGCATTATTGACAAATGGTTAGAAACGGAGAAGCTTCAAAAAATTGCAGCAGAAAATTTTCTGCCCGAAACGGCTTTCATTATAAAGCAATCGGATTATTACGAGCTACGTTGGTTTACACCAGAAATTGAAATGGATTTATGTGGACATGCCACCATGGCAAGTGCTTTTGTGGTTTTTAATTACATAGAACCTAATTTAAAAGAAGTTCTTTTTAAAACTCAAAGTGGAGATATTATTGTTACTATAAATAACGAATTGTTGACTTTAAATTTTCCTTCGAGAATGCCTATAAAAGCAGGAATACCAGAAATTATTTTGCAAGGTATTGGCATAAAACCAAAAGAGGTTTATAAGTCTCGCGATTATATTTTGGTTTATGAAAATGAAGAAATAATTCGTCAGATAAAACCAAATAAATTGATAATTGACCAAATAAACCTTGATCCAGGAGGCATTATCATTACAGCAATTGGAAATGAAGTTGATTTTGTTTCACGGTTTTTTACTCCTCAAGCAAGTATTTTCGAAGATCCAGTTACAGGGTCAGCTCATTGTTCATTGATTCCATTTTGGAGTCAACGACTTAACAAAACCAAAATGATAGCAAAGCAAATTTCAGAAAGAGGAGGGGTTCTTTATTGTGAAGACAAAGGAACAAGAGTTTTAATTAGCGGGAAATGCTGTGCTTCGGTTTAATAAGTTATCATATTCCAACGCCACATTTTCTTTGTTATTGCGTTGTTTGCTCAGCAGATTCGAAATAACAAAATTAACTTAGCTTCCATAAACGTGAACACTATTTGCTGCTGAAGGAAGGTAATTCACCCCAAACCAGCAAATTAAAAGTATTACAAAAGAAAAAGCAAGAATCCACAATGGTGTTAATTGAGATTTTGGGTGTTGGTGTCGGAGGTGAATATATATTAAATAACACATCCATGTGATAAATGCCCATGTTTCTTTTGGATCCCATGTCCAGTAGCTTCCCCAGGCTTCTTTTGCCCATAACGCACCAAATAATAATCCAAAAGTTAGAAAAGCAAATCCAATATAAACAATATTATCTGCAGCTTTTAGCGTATTTTCTTGATAATTTTTGTTGTATACATCTATTATTCCTTGAATTGCAGTTAAAGCGGCTAAAGCTAAAAAAGCATAAGCGATCATATAAACTATTACATGAGGAATAAACCAAGGACTTTGAAGTGCAGGCATTAGGGTTTGATCAAAGGTTGATGGTTTTAGCAAATCTATTACTAAAACGAGCATAGACATGAAAGTTGTGTAAAGAACAATCCATTTTAATTTCCAACGAAGGAATGTTATTATACCAATAATTGATAAAAACAAAGAGTACCACAATCTAGTTTCTCCCAATGTTTTAATTGGTGGGCGACCTAGATGGTTCCATAAATATATAATATATCCAATGAGAATACATGACCCAATAAATATTAACGATAAACCAATTGCTTTTAACGAAGAAGTTTTCTTTAAAAAGAATATAGAGATCCCTAAAATCCAAAAAATGAAGATTGCAAAGACCAGTATTTGAAATGATTGTAGTTGCATGATGAGAATTAATTAATTTTGATTATAAATAATTGTAATAAATAAAAAAACATAGATCTTTATTTTTTCCCTCTTCCAAGCCAAAACATAAATAAACCTCCTGCTAACATCATATATATTCCTGCAAAAACAACTTTGAGCCAAGGGTCATTGACAAGCTGAAAAGTGCTAGTATTTTCTCCGCTCTTCATTCCTAGTTTATAGCTGTTTTGGTAAATATTCCAACCATTAATAAATGCTGGTTTATTCACTTCTATTTTGGCATCTAATGTTTTTTTGTCTTTTGTATATAT
>MHAC01000007.1:3060-7613 GCA_001804565.1 Ignavibacteria bacterium GWF2_33_9
CAAAGGCATTGGCATCTGAATAGGGCCTTCGCTGCAAATCCAGCCTTCTTTGCGTGTTTTTGTTTTTTTATTATCGGCAATGATATAAGCGGCTGAGGAATTTATGGTATCAGTAGCAGCAATAAATTCTGAGTTATTCATAACTGATTTATGATAATAAGTTTTTACTTGAATACTCCAATCATTAATTGTACAAGTCATTCCTTGACTAACTTCTGGGAGTTTGGAAGATTTTTTTTGTTTAATTATTTCCCCACTAAAAGCATCCACTAAAATTAAATTTGGCGGATATTCTTCCATATTAAAAGATTTTAAATTTATGGCAAGAGGCATTTCATACATTTGTCCTTCAGTGTCATATACATTCCATTCGGTTTGCCCTTCTTTTACCGACATGTAATATGTTGAAACATCGCTTAATCCAAGCGAACCAGCTGATAGAATAATAAATAATCCGGCATGATTTAAGAAAAACCCTGTGTTTTTAATATTAAAAGGAGTTAATCTCTTTACAATTGTAAACCCTAAAATTATAAGCAAAAACAGGGTAAGCAAGAAATATGGATAACTCTGAATAATATGAGACAATCCGAGTTTTGACATAAAGCTAATAGCCTCGTTTGTTTCCGTTTGTTTTATCATTCCCATAGTTAGTATTAGAAGGGTAAACACGCAGATTACAGAAATTGCTGCATAAACACTGCTTAGCCATTTTACAAATGGGTGGTTTACAAGTTTTTGTGTTGTTGTAATAAAAGAGATTAATACTAAAAGTAGGATTAAATTGTTTGGGAAAACAGGAAGATTCAAACGAGAGTTTTCAGAATAATATTCTAAAAGAAACCCAACGATTAAAATTGAAAATGAAATGATAAAGCTTTCACGATATTTCCAGGGGAAATCCCATAGTTTTTTTTTTGCAGGTTCCATATTTATTCTTTGTTGACAATATATAAAACAAATATAAAGAATCCTTTAATTTAATTGAAACAAGAGCAATAGATTTTTTTAATTAAATCCTCAATTGAAATTTTGCTTATTTAGTTATACAAGGCAAATTTTAAAATAACTTTTAAAAATTTTTATGAATTATATCAAAAATATTTAATGAAGTTGTGTTTAATTGGCTTTGAATTAATCGAGTAACACATGTATAAATATTATCAAATATATTGTTATTATTTGATAATTTTGCGATCAGATAAAGTGCATTACAACCTATCAATAATAAATGAAACATATACTTTTTATAGCCCCATTTCTCCTTCTTTTTGTTGCTTGTTCTAATAACTCGAAGAAAATTGAACTCAATAAAACTGATTCACTTCGAATTGTTTCGCTCGCACAATCTATTTCTCAAGATGTTGAATATTTAGGTCTTTCTAAAAACATTGTAGGGGCCACTTCATACTGTAATGTTTCTAAAAAAAATAAAGAGCTTATAATTGGTTCATCTACTGATATTAACATTGAAAAAATATTAATTTTAAAACCCAGTGTAGTATTAGCATCAACATTAACTCAGCCAAATATTATTGAGAGTTTGAAAAAAAACAACATAAAAGTTCATTGCATGGGAAAAGCATCCTCTTTTGAAGAAATTTGCAATGAATTTATTAAATTAGGATCGGTTTTAGGGAAAAAGGATACCGCAGCAATTATTGTTTCTAAATGTAAAAACACAATAGATAGCTTAAGAAATAATTTGCCAAAACTTGAAGTCAGACCAAATGTGTTTTTCCAAATTGGCTCAAAACCACTTTTTTCAGTTATTCCTAATACCTATATGAACGATTATTTAGAATTTGCTAATTGTAAGAATATTGCAAGCGACTTAACTTCAGGCACAATAACAAGAGAAGCTGTTATTAAAAGAAACCCGGATATTATTTTTGTTGTTACTATGGGTGTTGTTGGCAATGAGGAGGTTAACATTTGGAAGACATTTAAACAAATTAATGCGGTAAAAAACAACAGAATATATATTCTTGATTCTGATATTGCATGCGCCCCAACACCTATAACGTTTGTTGAGACCTTTCAAGTAATGATTAAAAATATTTATGAAAATAAATAAAAAATCAAGTTTTTATAAAATCAAAACAAGTATAATTGCTTTTTAAATAATTCGAATTACTATTAAAAACAAAAATTTACATCTTAAATGAATAAAACACTGCAATCAGAATTACTACTTATATTAACAGCAATTATATGGGGTAGTGCGTTTGTCTTTCAGAAAATTGGAGGAAGTATAATTGGACCCTTTGCTTTTGGCGGAATTCGTTTTCTTATAGGAGCATCTGTTCTACTTCCTATTATTTATTTTCAAAACAAAAAAGACAAATCGATACTTAACAAAGATTTAAAAAAATCAATTTTAAGTGGAGTAATTATCGGAATTGCTCTTTTTCTGGCTATTTCATTTCAACAAATTGGTATTAATAATACCTCTGTAGGAAATGCTGGATTTATTACAGGTTTTTACATTATTCTCGTTCCATTTTTCGGCATTTTTCTTAAAAATAAAATTCAATCAAACCATTGGGTTGGTGCTATTCTGGCTTTAATCGGATTATTTCTATTATCAAATACTACAAGTTTTTCGCTTCAATATGGCGATTTGCTTGTATTTATTAGTACATTTTTTTGGGCATTTCAAATATTATTAATTGGCCATTTTTCGCCTAAATCAAACCCAATACTTCTATCTGCAATAGAATTTTATACTTGTGCTATTTTAAGCATTATAACCAGTTTGTTTTTTGAGACTGTTACTATTACAAATATTATGGATGCGAGTATTCCAATACTATATACTGGTATTATGTCTACGGGTGTTGGTTTTACTATCCAAGTAATTGCTCAAAAACATATACCTGCTACTCCTGCTGCCATAATCTTTAGTTCTGAAACTCTTTTTGCAGCATTGGCTGGTTGGATATTTCTAAATGAAATAATGACTTCGAAAAGTTTAATAGGTTGTGTTTTTATGTTATTAGGCATAATTATTTGCCAGATAGATTGGAAAAAAAGTAAAGTCGCATTATCAAAAATTAAGTCTAAAGCATAGTTCTGTTTCGCCCTAAAAACTGATTACATGAAAAATAAAATCGTATTTTTTCTGCTTATTTTCATATTGCTAATTTCCTGTAATAAAAAAGAAAAAGTTTCTGAAAATTGGCAAACAATTTTTGAGAAATCTAATTATCTGGAAACACCCAGATACGATAGCACTATTAGTTATTGTAAAAGGCTAGAAAATTTTTCTACTTATATTAAATACGAATCGTTTGGAATTAGTCCACAAGGAAGAGAACTCCCATTACTAATAATTAATAAAGACGGAGTTTTTGATGCAGAATCTGTTTCAAAATCAAAAAAATCTATAGTTTTAATAAATGCGGCAATTCATCCTGGCGAGCCCGATGGAAAAGATGCTGGTCTTCTACTTCTTAGAGATATTATTGTTTCAAACAAATATGAAAAGCTGTTAGATAGCATTGTAATTTTATTTATTCCAATTTTTAATGTCGATGGACATGAACGATTTGGAGCCTTCAACAGAATAAATCAAAATGGACCAAAAGAAATGGGTTGGCGCACAACAGCTCAAAATTTGAATCTAAATCGCGATTTCTTAAAGGCCGATGCACCAGAAATGAAATCATTTTTAGAATTATACCATAAATGGAATCCTGATTTTTTTATCGACTGTCATACTACAGACGGCGCAGATTATCAATACCATATAACCTATGATTTATGTATTTTCGGAAATATGGATGAAGATATAACGAACTGGCAAAAAAACAATTTTCTTCCATATGTAACAAATAAAATGGAGCGTTCTGGGTATCTAATGAGATATTATATAGCTTTTCGCAATTGGTTTGACCCTACAAGTGGCTTAAAATGTTGGGCCGCATCACCCATTTATTCCGAAGGATATTCTGCAATAAATAATAGACCTGGTCTTTTGATAGAAACTCATATGCTAAAAGATTATAAAACGAGAGTGCTTTCAACGTATCAAATATTAGTTCATTCATTAGAATATATCTATGAACAAAACACCATAATAAAACAAATTATTCTTAAAAATGATGCCTATACTAGCAGTGCAGAGTTTAGAAATAAGCCCTTTCCTTTGGATTTTAGAGCAACTAAAGATTGTACTATGATTGATTTTAAAGGAATTGATTATTCAGTCCAAAAAAGCGATTTGTCTGGAGCGAGCTGGGTTAAATATAACAGCAAAAAGAAAGACTTCAGACTTCCATGGTTCAACAATCTTATACCAACAAATTTTGTGTCAATTCCAAAAGCATATGTTATCCCAGCAGAATGGACAGAAGTTATTGATCGAGTTAAATTGCAAGGAGTAAAAATTAATTATACCAAAACTTCTCAAAAGATAAAAGTTCAAACATACAAATTTTCAAATGTTAAATGGAACTCATATTCCAATGAAGGCAGACAGATGATTGAGTCATTAGATATGGATTCTGTATGGATAGATATGATTTTCCCACCCAATTCGGCTATTATCG
>MHAC01000007.1:7644-9675 GCA_001804565.1 Ignavibacteria bacterium GWF2_33_9
TCTTTTAAAGTGGGGCTTTTTCAACTCTATTTTCGAACAAAAAGAATATGTAGAAAACTATGTAATGGAGAAAATGGCTCGTGAAATGCTGAAAAATAATCCAAAATTGCAGGAAGAATTTAATGAAAAAATTAGAACCGATTCTGATTTTGCAGAAAATAGCTATGAAATGATGAACTGGTTCTATTCTAAAACTGCTTATTGGGACGAAAAACTAAATGTGTATCCAGTGGGTAAAATTTATTGATGAGCTGTTGTCTTGTCCAAAAATAGATTTACACAATACAACTTAAAAATGGAATAAGCAAGTAAATTTATTTCAGGACTAAACAATGGATATTTAATTACAAAATCCGCATTAGCAATTTTATTTATTGAAAGACAAAAGTTTTTTCATTTGAAAATGCTTGATTTTATTGATTAACAGACAATATTTTCAGTATAAAATTTCTAACGCTTCGCATTAGAAACTTATTGAAAATCAGAATCAAGCCGAAAGTTGAATACTGCGTAGCGTGGGCTGGATGAAAACTGCGCAGCATTCACGAACACCTTTGAAATTATTAAAATAGGTGAGTAAATGTCATGGAGATGTGTGATGGGGCTGATATAGTCGGGCATGGAGCGATGCATGTGCGACAAACGACTATAGCAGGGCTTTACATTTTTCTTGACTTTTGTTTCTCCTATGTTTGTATTCTTAAAATATATTTGTAATGTAAAGTGAAATAGAATGGGAGCAGATTTGTTTCTAAATAGCTCAAGAAGTATATTGTCCAAAAGAAAACGCCCCATTCTTTATTATTTTCTTGAGTCTGAACAGAATGTAAGGAATAGCGTATATCGCTATATCCAGAATATCCAATTAGGAGAAAAGACGAAGGAAAATTCATCACTTTATATAACTTTAAAAAAAAGAAGCGATGAAATTAGTAAAACAAGTTTTAGGCGTAGACGTAGCACAAAAGGAGTTAGTTGCTACATTAGGCCGAATGAATGATGACTTTTCAATTGAATTGTATGCATATTGCGTATTTAAGAACAACGAAACAGGAATTGCAGCATTATTAAAATGGGTAAAGAAATTAACGGATCAAAACGTAAGAGTTCATTATGTTATGGAAGCCACTGGCGTTTATCATCAAAAGTTTGCCTATTATTTAGATGAGCTTGGTTTTGATGTAAGTATTGTTTTGCCCAATAAGATAAGCAATTATATGCGAACATTAGAAAACAAAACAACAACAGATAAATCATGTTCAGAAGCAATTACGAGGTTTGGGTTAGAACGCAAGCTCGATAATTGGGTTAGACCAGCAAAAGTATACAAACAGTTACAACAATTAACAAGAGAGCGAGAGCAAATTGTTACGGAGCGAGTTGTTGTGAAAAATCAATTGCATGCAGAGGAGGCAGAAGCAGAGCCTAATGAATCTTCAGTTAGACGTTTAAATGAGAGAATTAAGTTTTTAAACAGACAAGAGATGGAGATAAAACGTGAAATACATTTAATAGTAAGTCGCAATAAAGAACTTAAGAAAGAAATAGAAAACATTTGCACAATACCAGGTGTTGGGGAATTGACGGCTGTAATTATTTTAGCAGAGACAAATGGATTTGAATTAATACGCAATAAACGCCAATTAGTCAGCTATGCTGGATTAGATGTAAGAGAAAAACTTTCAGGAACTTCAGTAAAAGGGAAACCTCGAATATCAAAGAAAGGGAATAGGTATTTGCGAGCAGCATTACATTTGCCAGCATTAGGTTCTATAAGAAGTAACGAAAACTACAGGGATATTTATGCAAAATTAGTTTCTAAAAGTGGAATAAAAATGAAAGGCTTAGTGGCTATACAGCGAAAACTATTAGAATTAATATATATTATACATAAGAACAAAACTGTATTTATGAAAGACTATGAGGAAAAGAAAAGAGAGCAACTGCAATTAGTTAACTCTCTTTAGAAACTGGCTCAAGGCCGTTTTGAAATGCAAAAATAAAAAAATATATATTTTTATTTGGATAATA
>MHAC01000008.1:0-69733 GCA_001804565.1 Ignavibacteria bacterium GWF2_33_9
AACCTATTGCCAGATTCGCTTTGGTTTCTTCTCTTGCATTTTTGCTGTTTGCAACAGTACCTTTGCTGAATCATCTTGGCAAAGCTGATCGTGCTTTAAATATTATTCTGACTCCAAATTTCACCTCAGCTATGAGTGGTTTCGGGTATATCTATATGGCATATATGGTGATTGTGATTCTCGAAGTGTGGTTCAGCTACCGAAGCGATTTCATTAAGAAGTATCATAATGCAAAAGGAACTGTAAAATTTATTTACAAAATTCTGATTTTGTGGAATGATAATGATAATGATAATACTAAGAAATACGACCATAAAATGATAATTTTTCTCGGAGGATTGGGTATTCCTGTTGCTTGCGTATTACACGGATATGTAGGATTTCTTTTTGGTTCAATTAAAGCGAATTTGTGGTGGTCCACTCCTTTGATGTTTATCATATTCATTTTCTCGGCAATTGTATCAGGTTTGGCAGTATTGCTCTGGTTATACATATTCGTGCATTGGTTACGTAAGACAAAAGTGAACCAAGAATCGGTGGACTTGATGTCCAAATGGCTTTGGGGATTTATGATTATTGCCGTTACTTTGGAATTAATGGAAATTCTCTCTATTTCGTACGAAAGAACAGAAAAATGGGAAATATTAAGCAAATTGATATTCGGTGAGCTTAGATGGTCTTATCTGTACCTACAAATAGGGTTATTCTCCATCGGTTCATTCCTTATCCTGAGTCTCACATCACTTTTCAAAATGAAGACACAATACAAAAACTTTTTAATCTGGCTGTCTTCCGGAATGTTGTTATTGCAGGTCTTGCTTATGCGTTGGAATGTTGTTATCGGTGGTCAGTTAGTATCGAAATCACTGAGGGGATTCACAGGTTATTTCCCGGGTCTTTTCGAAAAAGAAGGTATTTTGGTGGGGCTGATTATTTTGATAGTTCCATTTATCTTACTTAGATATTTCGATAAACTATTTCCATTTTTTGATTCACAAAAAATTTCTGAAACTAAATAAATTATAGGTGTATTATGAAAAAATTATTCTTTATTATTCTTATTTTTTCTCTTCTTCTGCCAAATTTAAGTTCTGCTCAAACAATAAAACTTAAAACATATTTCAGCAAACAAAAAGTTGCCGGATATAATCAAAAAGAAACAGAAAATAGGATATACCCTGAAGAAATGAAATACATTATTCACAATTTCACTCTTTCTGAAGAAGATAATGTAATCGACAAAGGCATTATCTATCGCCAATTTTTCAAAAATGGTATTTACGAATCTTTTTATGCCATAAGCGATAAAAACACATTTAAAATGTGCTATTGGTCAGATCCTACAGCTTTGGTTACTGCCAATGTGAATAAAATGGAATATTGCGTGGAAGGTGATATCAATAATATTCTTTTCCCAATGGTGATACGTGGTTATGCGAAAATTCTGAAAACCGGTGCAGTTGAAAAGAAATTCAAAAACATAACATTCAAATTAACTAAACTGCAAACCAAAAAAGAAGGAAAATATCCCATCACAACTTTCAAAGTGGAAAGTAATCCTAAAGTTATGGAAGGTACAATAGAAACATATAAAGGATTAATCGTTTTACGTGGAAATTTGAAAATAAACAATGATTTAGCAAAACGCAGCGGATTAAAATTGCTTTTTTCGCATGATGATTTGCCAAAAGCAACTATAATAAATCTTTCATTTGATTATACTTATTTCGATACTCCAAAACCTAAAAAGTTTCTTGAAATGGGTATTGATGATATTGTTAAAAAGTATAAAAGTATAGTTTGTGATTAATACTTGAGAATATGTTTACTTGCCCAAAGTGTGAAAAAAATATACGGCATATAAATTCCAAGATTTGTCCATCTTGCCTTTTGCCATATTTCAACGAAACTTACACTTCATGGGTGGGAAGTTCCGAATTGTGCAATATTCGACTTAACATGGAGAATATTGCACCTTTCGCAGCTGCAATTGTTTTCAATCCTGAAACAAATTACACAGATATCTACAATTTAGATACTTCTTCCGAAACAATTTACGTAAATCATCATTTAGTTTATAAGAAAGAACTACTCACAATCAGTGATTGGATTAGAGTGAATGATTTGATTTTGGATATGAGCAATCCAAAATTCATCCCGCTTTTTATGCCTGGTACAAAAGTACAGTTCATCGTCGATTTTTCTGATAAGGAAGTTTTTTGGATAGGAAATACAGAAGAATCCCGAGTGAAATTTCACCAATCACCAATCAAAAGAAATTATGCGCAAATAATAAAAAGCGGAGGGAATTTTTATATTTGTTATCCCCCAATGACAATGGATACTCACAGTGAATTTCCTCTGATTTTTATTAATGAGTTTAAATTAAATTATGGTGAAATTCAGTTAATCGAAAGTAATGATTCAATATTCATTGATGACCTGAAAGTAGATTTGACTTTGGTTCCGGGTTTGATAGACACTAGAGAATCCTTTTTCAGTACTGAAGTTTTTCCTCTCGAATTCAATTTTGCAGATTTTAAGAAAGAAACCATAACAATTGGAAAATCGGGATGCGACATTTGTCTTAACAGCGATAAAATTTCCCCAAAACATTTCCAGATTGAACATGTTGAAAATGGGTTTTACAAGGTGAAAGACTTGAATTCCTCTTTTGGAACTTATGTTGATAATACAAAAGTCGAGGAATTGGTAGTCACATATAATCAAATAATCAATTTTGGTGAATTTGAATTGACACTTTTACAGCATGGTGAAGAGGATTTTATTCAAGTCGAACATATAAAAGGTAAAATCAAAGTTGATGCTATAAATCTGAATAAAACAATTATAGAATATACTTTTCCCTTCCAATGGGTTAGAGTTCAGATTTTACATAACATTTCACTATCAATCAAAGCTGGTGAACTTGTTGGGATTATGGGACCAAGTGGTGCAGGAAAATCTACTTTGCTTAAGTTGCTTGCCGGAATTGACAAAAAAAGCAGATTTAATAAAATCGGGAAAATTCTATACAATGATACTGATATAACTCTGAATCCGAAACTATTTAAAAATTCAATCGCTTATTTGCCGCAGGACGATATTTTGTTCCCGGAACTTACTGTTTATGAATGTTTGAAATACGTTGCAAAATTGCGTATGCCAACTCTTCTACAGGAAGATATTGATTTGTTGATTGACAATGTATTAATCAGTTTGGATATGGCAGAAGCTGATAACAATGGGAACTTTACTTTTCCGCTGAAAAATAAAAAAATCGGGAATATAAATAAAACTGGTGCACTCTCAGGTGGACAACGCAAGAGAGTTAATCTTGCAGTGGAATTACTGAGCAATCCTTCAATCTTATTCCTTGATGAACCTACATCGGGACTTTCATCCACAGGTTCGGATAAGCTGATTAATCTGCTTGTAAAAATCAGTAATTCTGGTAATACTGTCGTAACAAGTATTCATCAACCTTCCCGAAAAATTTTCGGAAAATTTAATAAGATTATCATTCTCACAAAATCCGGTAAATTGGCTTATTTTGGTTCAGTTCAGCGTTCAGTTGATTATTTCCAAAGGCGTTCTAAAATTAAATACGATGCATCATCAAATCCTGCAGTTTATATTCTTGAAGCAATGGAATCAAAATCTCCAGAATTCTGGGAAAAACAATATCTTGAGTCCGAAGCATTTATCCATTATGTTCAACATTCACAAAAGGAACTGGAAAATAAAGATATAAACCTAAAGAAGCAAGCACAGAAGGAAAAAATTTACAATCTATCTCAAGTATTTACTCTCGTTAAGCGAAGTTTGAAACTCAAATTGAACAATACTGCTTCGCTGCTATTGTTGATTTTACAAACACCAATTATTGCCATGTGTGTGGGATTGATATTTTCAGGGATTATTAAAGACGGCTCTCAACTTGATGATTTCAGACCTGAAGAAGAATTTTTCCGTCTGGAAAATTATTCACGTCCTGTCACTGCACGATACCTTCCGCCATTTAGTGAGGATATGAAAATTCAAAATCTTACTTCCAAAAATCTCTTGATATATTCTCAAGCTAATGATGTGCTTTATCCCGATACAAATTATTACCGGCAAATTGGTCCATATACAATTTCCAAACAAGAACTTGGAATACGGGATAAAATGTATTTTCCTGTCAAATCAGGCAATTATGTGCTTGTAATTTCCGATTCAATTTTAGATGAAGATAATTTGCGATCGGCAATGCATTTCGACTCTGACAATGTTACAAATTCAAACTATTATATTCTCAGTGACAGCCTCAAAACTTTTGCAGTTAACGATTGGAATGCACTCAGCGATTCTCAGAAAGTTGCCCTTTGGTATGACAAGGTATTGATGGAAAGGAAAGTAAGAGTTGAAAGGGAAAATGCAGATTTTAGTAAATATGATTTGATAAGCCGATATAGTGTATTTAGTCGATTAAATTTTCTTTTCGATAAAAATTTCACTCTCAATCAAATTAAAAAGTATTACTATACTCTCAAAACCGGTAAATATGATTGGTTTGATGCTACTTACGATAAAAAGATTTTATATACAGGTAGCATAGGATATAAGGAACAATCCGAAAAACTTCTAAATCTCATTTTCATCCTGATTCTTTCTTTCATTTGGATTGGTATGACAAATTCAGTAAAAGATGTTGTTGTCGAAAGACAAATCTTCATCCGTGAAAACAGATACAATCTGAAAATTTCTAATTATCTTTCATCAAAATTTCTTGTTTTACTTATAATTTCATCTCTACAGGTTTTAGTATTTCTATGGGTGCTCTATCTATTTATTCCTGTTTTACCGGCGAATTACTGGACAATTGCTTTAATATTGCTTCTTACAGCAATGATTGCAGGAGGAATTGGAATATTTATCTCATCTTTGGCTAGTACAATTGAATTTGCAATTTTCTCGCTCCCATTAATTTTGATACCTCAAATCATTTTTGCGGGTGTTTTCAAGCATATTGGTGCAATGAATGAGTTCCTAAGAAGTATTTCTGCCTGGACAATTTCACGATGGTCACTGGAATCGATGGTAAATGCAATTTCACGAACCGTGGACTTCGAATCACCATTCCATCATTTCTTTGTTCCCTTCAATAATATAATTTATCCCTGCTATTACCCAACTATGAATCGTGGAATAGTAGTTCAGACAGGCTATTTCCCATTTGTCCTTGAAATTGACATATTAATCCTTATCCTATTTGCATTCATTACTTTTGGGACTTCATGGACTATTCTGCAATTTAAAACTAAATTTATCAAAAAATAAATACCTTTCCTTTTGCAGCGTTTTATTATATTTGTTTTCGAACATTTTTATTGTCCAAAATTTCTATTATGATTATTTCGCCTGAACTGTTAATTAATGCTTACTCTCACGGAATTTTTCCGATGGCAGATTCACGTGAAGGTGAAATAAATTGGTATAAACCTGATAACAGAGCTATTTTCGACATTTACAAAACAAAAATCAGCCGCTCTGTAAAACAGTTAATCCGGAAGAATGTTTATAAGGTGGATGTTGATAAAAATTTCCGACAAGTGGTTATTCAATGTGCAGGAAGAGATGAAACCTGGATTAATGATGAAATTATCGACACGTACACTACAATGCAGGAACTCGGATTTGCACACTCTGTGGAAGTATATAATAAAGAAAAACTTGTTGGGGGGCTTTATGGTGTTCATTTAGGTGGTGCTTTTTTTGGTGAATCTATGTTTAATCTGGAGCCAAATACTTCTAAAATAGCTTTTGCCTATTTGCTGGAAATTTTGAAATATAATAATTTCTCATTACTGGATTCACAGTTTTTGAATCCATTTACCAAGCAACTCGGTGCATTCGAAATTGATGATCGAAAATATATGTTCCTTCTTAATACTTCAATTCAGCGCAAATGCGGCTTTTACAAACCCAAAATATTTGAAATATAGCTTTTCTTATTTGCAAATCTAAATCGCCAATATTCCCAAAATTGTGCTTGATTTAGCACCTGTTATCTTTGTCAGATTCACTTTCTTTCCTTGCAAAAATAAATATCCCAAATATGCAAATGCTATTGCCTCTTTGTAATCGGAAGGTATGCCGAAATCTTCGATTTTTCTGAAGTGTGAATTTTGCAATTTTGATTGAAGTACTTCCATAAGAAAAGTATTATTCCTGCCGCCTCCTGAAACAATTATGGTACTTTCCGGTTTACAAAATTGCCTGATATTACCGGAAATTGCCTCAGCTGTAAATTCTGTTAATGTACACATAACATCCGCATTTGGTATATTCTGAGAAGCAATTTTTTCTGCTAAATACTGCATATTATATTTTTCCCTGCCGGTAGATTTTGGTGGTGAAAGATGCAAAAATTCATCTGACAATAGTCTATCCAGAAATTCAGCATTGATATTCCCAGAACTGGCAAACTCACCATTCATGTCAAAATCTTTTCCTAATACTGTTTTGGAAAATCCGTCCAGCAAGGTATTCCCCGGACCACAATCAAAAGCATTCATGAATTCACCCTTCGAAAGATATGTTACATTAGCAATTCCTCCAATATTGAGTAAAATTCTTTCTTCAGTTTCCTCAGCAAGGAATTCCATATCGAAAATCGAAACTAAAGGTGCTCCTTCTCCTCCGAGAGCAATATCTCCGGAACGGAAATCTCCGATTACCGGCAATTCAATAATTTTTGATAATGCTGATAGGTTTACGGCTTGATAAGTAGAAGATATTTCCCTCCCTTGAAATTCAGTTTTGCGTGGATTATGCCATAAAGTTTGACCATGTACTGCCACATAATCAATTTCGGATTTATTTATTTCTTTCATACCAATAAATCTTTCAATTGCTTCGGCATAAATTTCAGCAAGATAAAAATTAAATTGACTCAATTCAGAAATATGAATTTTTTCACTCAAACATCTTTGTAAAAATTCATTGACTTCCTTCGGATATGGCAAAAATTCAGTTGCCAGAATTTCTACTAATGGTTTTTTTTTAGAATTGAACTGCACAAACACAAGGTCGATTCCATCGCAGGAAGTACCTGTCATAAGTCCTAAACCTTTTAAACTATTTTTATCAGAAAATTCAATCATTTGCTTCCATTTTTTTTTTACAAAATTAGGTTTATTTAATAAAATAGTGTAAATTTGTGTAAATAAAATTACACAGTATTTGAAAACTGTTAATAAATTTTAATATAATAAAAGTATGTTTCTTTAACAAATTTGCATATGATATTTGCATTACTATTGGGATCATTAATTGGCTTTTTTCTGGCTGTCCCTCCCGGTCCGGTTGGGGTGAGCGTAGCTAAATTAGCCGTCTTTAATTCACGTAAAAGTGCCTATCAATTTGTATATGCAACTGCTATAATTGATATTATTTTCGCTTTTTCAGCAACGGTTACCGCATCAGCAATTGCTGATGCTATCGGTGAATTTACCGACAAACATGTTCTTCTCATAAATTTTGCACAGTTATTCATTGTATCTGCTTTCATTATCTACGGAATTTATAGTATTATAAGAAGTAAAAAAGAAGTAATACTTAAAGAACATAAACCTTCAAAATTAAGTCAAATTTTCAATCATCTTGCCCATAAAGGACCATTCTTCCTTGGTATGACAATTGCAACATCGAACCTCGCAAATCCTACATTTTTACCGGCTTTGGGCTATTTATCATTGCAGGCAGCTTCTTTCCATCTTTATGAATTGACCCTTGCAAACAAATTAATCTTTGCTCTCGGATTTGGTGTTGGTAATTTATTGTATCTCTATTTATTGGCTAATATAATGGCTATTTACCGAAATAAACTCAGTAAAACTTTCCAGATGCGACTCAAACAATTTGCAGGAATTACTTTCATTAGTTTCGGAACTTTACTGGGGTACAGATTAATCCAATTTATTCATTGGCAGGAACTGCTGCGATTTGTATTTGTATTTTAGAAGAATCTTAATTTTATATAAAAAAAGGGATACTTAATTTAAGTATCCCTTTTCATTTTTCTAATCAGTCTTGATTTTATTTATTATCAGGAATATTTTTTACTAATTCGAGTAAGAAATTCCAAATTTTCTGAACTGATGAAATTTGTACTTTTTCACTAGGAGTATGAACGTCAAATAAGTTTGGACCAAAAGAAATCATATCCATTCCCGGGTATTTTTCGGCTACTAAACCGCATTCCAAACCGGCGTGAATAACTGAAATGATTGCATTATGACCGAATACTTTCTTATACACTTGCTTGCCGAGTTCTAGTACAGGTGAATTCACATTTGGTTCCCATGCAGGATATCCATCGGACATTGTTGATACTGCACCACCAAGTTCCATAGCAGTTTGTACTTTATTTGCCATTACAACTTTTTCTGATTCAACAGAACTGCGTTGTGAAGTGAGAACAGTTATGGATTTTGCATTAGTTTCCACGATAGCAAAGTTTGTTGAAGTTTGAACTAAGTCCTTAATGTCCGGGCTCATACGATAAACACCATGAGGCATCACTTGGAATGAGTCAATCAATCTTCTTTGGAAATCATGGCTCATAACTCTTGAAGGAGCTGCAATAGGTTTCACTTCGATGAACAAACCAGGTTCTTTCGTAGCAAATTCACGATCCATATTCACTTTGCAATCATTGATATATTCTTCGAAATCAGCAACTGCTGCTTCTTTTACGAATATAGTTGCAAATGCTTCACGTGGGATTGCATTATGTTTGCCGGGAGCATTGAATTCTGCCAAACGAGCATTCACTTTGCGTGTTAGTTTCCATAAAATGCGAGTAAGTAGTACGATTGCATTACCACGACCTTCATGAATATTAATTCCGGAGTGACCTCCTAAAAGTCCTTTCACTGCAATCTGGTATGCAACACTTTCGCTTGGAACTGTGTCAGCTTCATATTCGTATTCACCGAATGTGTTGATACCGCCTGCACAACCAATTGTAAATGCATCTTCTTCTTCTGAATCAAGATTAATCATAATTTTTGCATTCATAATGCCGGGCTGCAATTGATTTGCACCTGTCAAACCTGTTTCTTCGTCCACAGTGCAAAGCAATTCAATTGGAGGATGTTCCATTCCGGGTGCAGTCATAAGTGCCATACCCATTGCAACACCGATTCCATTATCAGCACCGAGTGTAGTTCCGTTTGCTTTCACAAAATCACCATCAATCACTGTTTCAATTCCTTGTGTGTCAAAATCGAAATTCACATCGCTGTTTTTTTCACAAACCATATCTACGTGACCTTGAATTGCTATTGGGGTACGATTTTCCATACCTTTCGTAGCAGGTTTGCTTATTACGAGATTTCCAACTTTGTCTTGAACATATTTGAAATTATTTTTGGTTGCCCATTCTTTCATAAAAGCAAGTATTTTCTCTTCCTTTTTAGAAGGACGAGGAATTTTAGTAATCTGGTCGAATGCTGTCCATACAGCCTTTGGTTCTAATGATGTTAGGCTTTTATTATTTGCCATATATTACCTCAGTATATATATTTTATTAAAAAATCTAGTTTTCTTCTTTTTCTATTAATTCCACAAAACCTTTGCTATGCATCATCCCAAAGTATTTTGATACTCTTTCGTAAACCGGTTCTATCTTTTCGCCGAATTGTTCTTTCATTATTTTTGCTATTTCGTAAATGTTCCTTTCTCCATTAGATAGCGTAATACAAGTGGAACCGTATTCATCTAATTTTGCTTCTATGTGCTTTGACTGAAACTTTGGTATTAGGTATTTTTGAGCTAATTTATTCTTAAATCTGGGAATTAATAATTTTACTTTATTATCTTCTGTTTTCTCTATTCCAACTTTTCTTTTAGGTATCAATTCTAAAAAATTTGTATCTTTATTTATCTTCATTCTATGTTAAATTAATCCTATTTTTTCTTTTATTTTAATATGCAAATTATTGAAATTTATTAAACCAATCTCTATATCTTTTACAACTTTTGGATTATAAAATCAATTTAAAAATTCATTAAACCAATGAATAGACCTAGCTGAAATTTAAATCCTGAGTGATTAATACTGCCGGGTACATTATTAATTTTAGCATTATTATTGTATTCCCAATTTGAACTAACCAACGGATTATCCAATGAAAATGCATAACTAGCAATCGCACGGAACATTAAGAAATTCGTTACGGCATATTGCAAACTTAGACGTGGTTCCAAATTCCAGAAATTTTTGGTCATTTGATGATTGTAATAAATTTCTTTTTCACCTAAATTACCCCAATCCTCTTCTTGTCCGGTTTTGCTGAGTATAATCTGAGAACTACCGAAACCAAATTGGAAACCCGGTAATATCGCAAAAGCTTTGTAGGGAACGAATGCATAATCCACACCAAAACCTTTATTCGCAATTTCATAGTTAAAACTGCCATAACTTGTATCTGATTTCATTGTAGATGAAGTGCTGCCGCTATAGCTGAAAAAACCTACGTTCAAATTCTTGACAATAATTGCACCGGTTGTAATTTCAAATCCTGATGCGAAAAAAGGAGTTTTCAGTTCGCCAAAACCGAATCTTCCACCAATAGAATTCAAATCATCAAGGTTTATAAGATTGTAAGTATAGGTGTATCCGGCTCCAACAGAAAAATACGAATTTGACTCTTGTTGCAATTCTTCTGTATCGAAATCCAAATCATCCAGTTCATTCTGATTATCCTGCGATAAAATTACCATTGGCAAAAAAATGATTGCCGCTAAAACTAAAAAGAAAAATTTACGCATTGTTTGCTTTTTTTATTAATAATTAAAAGTGTATAAACAAAAAAAAAGAGTTTTTATTTTTTGTAAATTGAGATTTATATGAATTAGCATTTTTAAAGAAAAAAAAGGGCAAGAATTCTTGCCCTTTGTGTGATATTTATTGAAATATTGGCTTAAAATTCTTCAATAACAAGATAACAAGTTCCTGTGTATCTTTTACCTTTCGATGCATTGCCAGTTGGAGGAGGATTATTAGGATCAGTAGTATTATTGCCCATTGTTGAAATTCTGTTTGCCTGAATTCCATTGTCAATAAAGAAATGACGCAATGATTCTGCTCTAGCCTGAGTTAACTGCATATTTTGATTTGGGTCGCCTATTTCATCAGGGAAAGAAATTATTTTAAAGTTCACTGTCAAATTACCTTTGAAGAGATTGATAAAATCCTGCAAAAGTACATTCGAACCAAATTTCAAAGTAGATTTATGCAAACCGAAAGCTTTGAAAGGCAGTTCGATTTTTGTACCTGACTTCTTCGGAATTAAGGTTAAGTCACGTGAAAATTCAGCATATTTGTCTGTCTTAGGGAATGAAACGACAACACTTTGGCGCATATAGTTGAATTCAGCAATTCTAACTTCATAAGTTTCACCCGGTTTCAGTGAAGTTGCAAAATAAACACCTGTTTTGGCATTACTTGTTACTTTTTGAACTCTTTTATTGCCTGAATCGTAAATTTCCACATTGACGCCTATGGGTTGCTTTGAAATTGCATCGAGAACAACACCCGTGAGAGAAACAACTGTTCTCATTTGTGCATTCATTTCAGGTGCAATTAAAAGTACTAATATTAAAGCTATATATTTTAAATTTTTCATTGTCATTCCTCCTATTTCTTACCACGTTTTTTAGAATTCTTTGCTTCAACTTTTCTGAGTAATCTCACTGTCCCATCTTCGCAAGCAGCAATTAGAATAGAAGCATCGGAAACCAAGTCCACACTCCAAACACCAACTCCTAAATCTGCATCGAAAAGTAAAAAAGGACCGTCTGAATCCCAAAGTCTTACGTGATGGTCCAAACTACCTGAAAGGATTGTCCTATTGTCTCCGGCAAAGGAAACGTCCTGAGTAATGTCAGTATGAGCTTTGAACTTTCTCATAATTTCGCCGTTTGCAGCATCCCAAATTACGATAAATCCATCAGAATCACTAGATACAATTCTTTTGCTGTCGAAACTGTAAAGAACTGTGAGCACAGGTGCATTATGTCCTCGAAGTACCATTAAAGGTGCAGCTGTTTCAAAATCTGTACTCCAAACACGTATTGTGCTATCGTCACTTGCTGTAGCAATAGTTTTTCCATCATAACTGTAAGCAACGTTATTCGTAGGTTGTGTGTGTCCACGCAAAGTTTTTATTTCAGTTCCGGAAGCAACATCCCAAAGTTTAACGGTTTTATCGAAACTTGTGGAAGCAACTAAAGAACTTTCGTCATCCTGGCTGAAATAAACACCTATCACAGGAGCAGTGTGACCTTGCAATACTTTTAATTGTTCTCCTGTTTCTACATCCCAAATCCTTACAGTCCAGTCTTCCGATCCGCTAGCAAGAAATTTGTCATTTCCTGAAAATGAAATATTATACACTGCACCAAGATGTCCTTTTAGTGTACGTAATTCTTTTCCTTCAGGTAAACTCCAAATTTTGATTGTTTCATCCAAAGAACTTGTGGCAAACTTTGTGTCGTCTTCGTTCACAAATACTGCCATCACTTCATCTTCGTGTTTTCCGCTGATTTCTGATTTGTAATTCAATTCCTCGGAAACCGCTCTAGAACCGGATAAGACGAATATAGCGATTAAAATAAACGAGTAAATCGTCGAAAATCTCATATTTTCACCTTGTTTTACATTTTATTTGATTTACAAATTATAAAAAAAAAATTAATAATTTCAGATTTTTTTATTTTTTTTGAAACTTTTTTTATTTTTTTTCGTAATTAAGGTTACATTTAATTAATTCAGGGTATTATTATGAATAAATATACAAAATTTCAGTTAGCATTTGCATCATTTCTTTTGATTGCTGTAATTGCTGTATTTTCTACAAATTCTTTTGCCGCTGACACAAAAGATGCTAAAACTTGTAATTGCAAAATTTCCACTAAAGTGGATAGTTTCTACGATAAAGACGTTATTGAAAACGAACTCAAAAATGACGAAGGTGTAAAAGACGTATATCTCGATTTAGATGAAAAAATTGTTTACGTTACTTACAATTATCCCGTTACAGATTCACAAAAACTTTGCAATAAAATCGTTAATTTAGGTTACGACGCAAAAGTTATGGAAGATTCAAACAAATTGTGATTATCTTAAGTAATCAGAAAAAAGACGCAATGCAAATTGCGTCTTTTTTTTTTGCTGTTTTGTGTTATATACTGTAAGTAAATACTACGCACCCTTTGCTATAACTTACTTGCAAGAATATATTTTATAAATATTTTCAAAAAAAATAAAAATAATTGGGAAAATTTTTGTAAATTAAATTTTGAAGAAATGCAAACTTATTAATTAGAATATTTTAGTATTATATTTAAAATTTATTGAGGTTTTTTATGAAAAACACTTTTACAGCATTTAAGAAATATTGGGGAATATTAGCAATTCTATTTATTACCTTGATATTCACACAAAGTAGTGCTTTCAGTCAATGTTCCTACTGTTCCGCAACGACAACATATGAGTACGAAGGTATAAAGAGAGTAGAATTTGGTGATATTGATAATACCACCGGTTGGGGATCAAGTGTGCAAAACTATACTTCTCAGTCAACTGACGTTGTTGCAACGATTGGTACAACTATGAAAATAACTAATTTGAATGCTTACTATGCCGATTTAGTATATGCATATATTGATATGAATCATAATTGTACTTATGATGCAAATGAAGCATTTTCAATTACTTCTTCAGATGACGGTGCTACTTTTTCAGGAACAATTACTGTTCCTACTACAGCTTTGCCCGGTAGTACAACCATGCGAATTAGATTAGTAGATGTTTCATCATATCCATATTCATTTATTATCTGTGGTTCAGTTGATTGGGGCGAAACTGAAGAATACTCTGTAAATATAAAACTTCCTGCACCTGATGCAGCAATTACAGAAATCATTACACCGACATATCCATATAATGAGGGCAACTACCCCATAAGCATGAAATTAGCAAATTTAGGTTTAGATAATTTAATAGGTTGCACAATAAATTGGTCAGTAAACGGTGTAGAACAAAATCCTTATTATTGGAGTGGTAATTTATCGCAGAAAGACAATCCTGTTCAGATCCAACTTGGGAATTATGATTTTATATATCCTGACGGAAGCAATTTTGACCCATTTACTATCCGTGTATGGTTAACAGATATTAAAAGTAATGGAGGTTTCCCTGATTCAGATCCTTCCAATCATGATAAAGAGACAAAAACAAACCCGAGTACTGAGGATGTAGCTGCAATGTCAATTTCTCAGCCAAGCAGTAGTTTTGTTCCGGGACCTGTTCAGATTGCAGTAACAATTCAGAATAATGCACGCAAACTACTCACGTCTTGCTATGTGGATTGGTATGTGGACGGCACTTTGCAAGGTTCGCAACTTTGGTTCGGAAGTTTAGCACAAGGAGAAACTGCAGAAGTTATTGTTGGTACATATAATTTCTACTTCAAAACTCCTTTGGCTCCTTTCACTATTGATGCAGAAACTAGAATGCCTAACGGAGTGGACGATCCTATCACTTCCAATGATGCTTGCACTCGTAACGTTGCTCCATCTTTAGTAGCAGGGACTTTCTATGTTGGCGGTCCTACTGCACACTTCCCTAAACTTGCTGATGCAGTTAGTTATTTAAATGCAAGCGGTATTATCGGTGATGGTGATGTTTACTTGAAATTCAATAATGGAACATACAATGAACAAGGAATGTTCCTGACATTCCCTCACGGAAACAATCACTTTTACTTTGAATCAGCCAGCGGCAATCCAAGTGATGTAACGCTAAGTTTCGCTACTAATACAATGTATAATTACATTTTAGGTTTTGACGGAATGAATAATGTTACAATCCGTAATCTTACTTTCAATGCATCGAACGGTGGAGCAGGAACAAATGTTGCGGTTTATAACGGTTATGATTTCACATTCAATAATGTTAGATTCAATGGTATTTATAACACCTCGAATTCAAATTATAGTTTGGTGAGATTCGAAAACACATCTGACGCATCATTCACTAATTGTACATTTTATGGTGGATATAATGGAATTGATGTACTTGACTATATCAATTTGACTGTTAATAGCGGTACTTTCACAAATTATGGACATTATGGTGTTTACCAGGAAGCTATGTATGAAGGTTATTTAGTTTCCGGAAAATTAAATCAAAAAAATAAAATACAATCAGCACAACCAATTGAAATTACAAACAGTACTTTCAATGGAATGGGACAAAATCCTCATGGTGGTATCCGCATTATGCAGCCTGCTTTTATTACAGATAATTATTTCGCTAATTTTAGTTCTTCTGTTTCCGAAATGGCAGCAATTGTTGTTGAATCTGATGGTTCAGAACATACTTTAATTAAAAATAATGAGATTGAAAAATTAAATGGTGTAACAGGTATCGCATTTATTGGTGACAATGCAAATATCACTGAAAACAGTGTATCAACTTCATCCGATAGTTTTTCACCGCTTTATGGTATTTTCCTGCAAGCTTCAAACGTTGAATTTTCATACAATAACGTAATCGTTAAAGACGCAGGTTACCAAACAAATGGTATTGTTTCATTTTATTCAAACGGAGTTATTGCAAATAACCTAATTGTTTCTGAAAATGGTCCTGCTTTTACAGCTATTGAAAATTCAGGTTTAGGAGCATTTTACAATACTTTAATTTCAAATTATGACGGTCAGGAAGGAGCCGCAAATTTCAATTACGGATACAACTCCTTTATGCGTAATATCGTAATGAATTATGGAACAGGTCATTCAGTTACTTCTTCTTTTGCAAATGTAAATTCAGGAGAAAACATTTTCTTAACAAGAGGAAATACAAATGATAGTGATTTGAACTCATGGATTACAAATACAGGTGACCAAACTTCATCCAATGCAGCAATTGAATTGAG
This sequence comes from Ignavibacteria bacterium GWF2_33_9, assembly GCA_001804565.1. Classification (GTDB taxonomy): domain Bacteria; phylum Bacteroidota; class Ignavibacteria; order Kapaibacteriales; family UBA2268; genus GWF2-33-9. Next base: position 15,993 of record MHAC01000008.1, read on the forward strand.
TGATGATGGTAAATACTTGTATTCAAAATTCCAGGAACCGGCACTAACAGATTATCCATTAGGAATTGGTCCTTTGGAAGCTTATGATTATTATGGAATGGAACGTGCAGGCTGGTTCTATGCTGGTTATGCAGGCATTACACTTGAAATCACAATAAATGAACAACCAAAACCAATTTTGGCATGCGTTGGTGACGAAAATCAGGAACTTTATGCATCAGCTAAAATGAACTATGGTGTGAAACCATCATATCAATGGCAAAAAGACGGCGTAAACATACCGGGTGCAGACAAACCTATTTATAGAATTACTGAATTTACTTATGAAACAACCGGTATTTATCGTTGCTTGATTTATGGTCCTGCAAATACATCTTCCGGTGTTTTCACTAATGATGCAACTGTTTACACTTTGAGCCAGACAGAAATAACTCGCCAGCCTGTAAGCACTGAAGCAGAAATGGGCGGTACAGTATTCTTTGAAGTAGAAGTTCACATCAAAGGTATCGTTGCACCATACTTCCAGCATAAATACCAATGGTGGCGTCATGTAAATAATGAAGATGTTCAGTTAATGGACAATGATTACTTTGCAAATACTAAATCACCAATAATGACTATTACAAATCTCCAGGATTTGCATTTCTCAGGCGAAGATGATTATTACTATTGTGTGATTCAAGGCCAATGCGGTGAAGTTACTACTGAAAACGTTACACTTGGCTTAGTTAGCGGTTCAATCGTTATTAATACTGATCCAATTGATCAAACAAGCTGTATTGGGTCAACAACAGTGTTCACCTGCGAGGCTTCAGTAGTTGGAAGTCAGGAAATCCTTACTTATCAATGGTTCCAAGGTGGTGTTGCTTTGGTTGATGATGCAAGAATTATCGGGTCAACCACTAATATGCTCACAATTGCAAATGCTGCACCAACTGACGAAACAACATATTACTGCGAAGTATATGCAACTGAATCCGGACAATCTGCTCAAACTGAAGTAGCAATGCTTACTATTGAATATCCTGCTACAATAGATGTGCAGCCTGAAGACCAAACAATCAAAGAAAGCGAAACAGTTAGTCTCTTTGTGGGAGCTTCGGGTTATGGTACAATTACTTATCAATGGTATTTCAATGATGCTATAATCGGTGGTGCTAATACTCCTGATTTCGAAATCGTAGGTGCAACTATTGATAATAGTGGATTCTATTATTGTGCTATAACTAATGAATGCGGTACAATTAATTCAACAACAGTACAGGTTATTGTAGAAAAAGATGGTGGAACAACAAGCATAACAGATGCAAATGCAATTCAATTGCAAGTTACACCTAATCCTGCAATTTCCGATATTAATGTGAACTTCACTTTGGCTGATGCTGCAAATGTTCAAATCAATATTATTGATATGACAGGAAGAACAATTGCAATGAAAGACGTGAATGCAGTTTCCGGTTTGAATACTGTGAAAATGAATTTAGGTCATAAAGTAGCAAGTGGTTCGTATTTCATTCAGGTTACATACAATAATGAAACTTACACACAACAAATCGTTGTAAATAAATAATAGACATTCGTCTAAACACAAAAAGAAAAGGCTGTTCGCAAGAACAGCCTTTTTTTTATTCTTCCTTCATTATTATAATTACTTGGATCATTTGGAAAATGTATATTACAATAGCCAATCCATTTTTTCTAGCAGGCTGACATTGTTCAAAATCATTTTTTACATTTTCAATTTGACCGAATAATTTGTTTCAATTATTGAACCACATTTTTTACAAAATTATATCAATTCCTTCTGCAGATACTTTCCTGTAAGCGAATTCGGATTTCCGGCGATTTCCTGCGGAGTGCCTTCTGCAATGATATATCCACCCTTGTCTCCGCCTTCCGGTCCCAAATCAATTATCCAATCAGCAAATTTAATCACGTCCATATTATGCTCAATCACAACAACCGTATTTCCTTTTTCGACTAATTTATCCAGCATATCGAGTAAGACACGAATATCTTCGAAATGCAGTCCGGTAGTCGGTTCATCAAGTAAATACAGCGTTTTTCCGGTACTTCTCTTGGCAAGTTCAGTTGCAAGCTTCACTCTTTGGGCTTCTCCACCCGATAAAGTCGGCGACTGTTGTCCCAGCTTGATATAACCTAAACCTACTTCCATCAGTGCAGTTAATTTGCGGTGTATTTTGGGAATTTCTGTGAAATACTCCAAAGATTCTTCCACAGTGCAATCCAGCACATCGGCAATTGATAGATGCTTATATTTCACCTGCAAAGTTTCCTCATTATACCTTTTCCCTTGGCAAGTATCGCAAGGCACATAAATATCAGGGAGGAAATTCATTTCAATTTTCTTGATGCCTGCACCCTGACAATCTTCGCAGCGACCACCCTTCACGTTGAAAGAAAATCTACCTGAAGCATATCCACGAATTTTTGCTTCGGGCAGCATTGCAAAAAAATTACGAACATTCGTGAAAACATCTGTATACGTTGCAGGATTCGAGCGGGCAGTTTTCCCAATCGGAGATTGATCAATTTCGATAATTTTATCAATATTCTCTAACCCCTCAATTCCTTCGTATGGCAATGGTACTTTCACTCCATTGTAAAAATGAGCATTCAGTATGGGGTATAGTGTATCGTTTACTAAAGATGATTTTCCGGAACCACTAAGACCGGTAACACAGATGAATTTGCCTAAAGGAAGTTTCAGGTTTACATTTTTCAGATTATGCCCTTTCGCACCTTTCAATACCAAAAAAGAATCGCTTTTCTTTCTTTTACCAGCTTTAATTTCTATTTTTTTCATATTCAGCAAATATTGAGCAGTAAAAGAAGACTCAATTTGCATATCGCTCATTTTCTTCAACTTATTTGGTTCCGCAGAAAAAATGATTTCGCCCCCATGCACGCCGGCACGTGGTCCGATATCAATGAACCAATCACTTTCTTCAATCATCGAACGGTCATGTTCCACAACAATCACGGAATTACCCAAATCACGTAAATCCTTAAGCGATTTTATCAACTTATAATTATCATGCTGATGCAAACCAATGCTTGGTTCGTCCAGCACATAAGTAATTCCCACAAGCTGCGAGCCAATTTGCGAAGCAAGGCGAATTCGCTGCGATTCCCCACCCGATAGGGTTTTGCTCCCCCTGGCAAGGTTCAGATACGAAAGCCCTACATTATTCAGGAAGCTTAGTCTTTCGATAATTTCCTTAAAAATAATCTTTGATATTTCTAATTCCCTGACTGTTAATTTCTTCTCAATTTTCGTAAAAAAAGTAATTGCAGATTCTATATCCATTTTAGTAATGTCGGCAATACTATTCTTGTGAATCAATACATGAAGAGATTCCTGTTTTAGTCTGTCACCACGACAATCAGGACAATTCTGTTTCATCAGAAATTTCCCGAAATATTTATCAACAGTTGGCAGCGGAGGATTTTCCAGCAATTGCTTCATAATGTTAATCAAGCCATCATATTTTTGCTTATAACTTTTTGAGTGAGTACCAAAAGTATGAGTAACATAAATTTCATTTTTTTCATCACCGTAAAGTATCTTTTGTATTTCTTCATCGTTGAGTTTGGAATATGCTTTGGAAAGATCTATATGATGCATATTGGCAAAGGCAATCAATTGCATCCAAACCCATGAATTTTTATTTTTTTCGAGTGTGAGAATTGCACCATCCAAAATCGACAAAGATTTATCGGGAACCATAGCATCCAAATCAAAGGTTTCCATTTCACCAATTCCATCACAAGTGCGGCAAGATCCATAACGTGAATTGAACGAAAAATTATTCGGAGAAAGTTTATCGTACGATTTTCCGCAACTCGGGCAAGAATACTTTGTGCTGTATGTGCCTGCTTCCTGTCCATCTTCACGTGAAATCATAATCGTGGAATCTCCAACTTTGAGTCCAATTTCAAGTGAAGCTTTCAAACGCAGTTCCGACATTTCATTCACCACCAATCTATCTACCACGAGTTCGATATCGTGAATTTTGTACCGTTCTACCTGCATTCCTTCTGCTAAATTTTTCAGGACACCGTCTATTCGTACCTTGCTGTAACCTTCCTTGATTAATTGTGCAAAAAGTTCCTTATAGTGTCCCTTACGTGAACGGACCACAGGTGCAAGTATTAGCAGTTTTTCACCATAGAATTGCTCTTGTATTTCCTTGAAAATTACATCGTAAGTTTTCTCAATAACAGGTACCTTGCAGTCTATGCAATGCTGTACCCCAATTTTAGCAAATAGCAAACGAAGATAATCGTAAATTTCCGTCACAGTTCCAACAGTAGACCGTGGATGTTTGCTCACAGTCTTTTGTTCAATGGAAATTGCAGGCGAGAGTCCTTCGATAGTGTCCACATCTGGCTTTTTCAGCACTTCCATAAATTGACGGGCATAAGGAGAAAGACATTCCAGATATCTTCTTTGCCCTTCTGCATAAATGGTATCAAAAGCAAGCGAAGATTTGCCTGAACCGGACACACCGGTGATAACCACAAATTTATCACGTGGTATATTAATATCTATATTTTTTAAATTATGTTCCCGAGCTCCACGGATACTAATTTCATTCAGTTCTGCAGATTTATTTTCTGTTGAAATTTGCTCAGATATAATTTTATTTGACTTCGGCATATTTTAGAAAAAGTAAAATAATAAACTTGTAAAATTAGTTAAATTTGTATTAATAGGGGTAATTTTTTACTAATAGTTTATAAAAAAATTGAGCAAAATCAAAAAAAATTCTTAAATTTGAAATTAAGTTTTTTCAAAATCTTTTGGACATATCATGGAATATTCATCAGACAATTTAAAAATTGCAAAAAGCATACTATCGCTATATCTGAATAATGACCGAATTTATTATACGATAATTCGAAATGAAAACTCAGAATGGTATTTAGATAAAATTGACTCCACAAATTATCCCTTGAAATTCGACAATGATTCAAAATTAATCTCAAACAGTTTTCAGGAATTAAATGCTATTTGCGAAAAATATAAATATGATGAAATTAAAGTGGTATTTCCTAATAATTTATCACTAATTTCCAAAATCCCTTTCTCGCAGGAAATTATTGATGCAGAAGATTTAGCAAAAATGTTGGAACTGGAAACCAGCCGCACTTTCGCTAATTCACAGCCGGATGATTTCCTCTATGACTTTTATCTGATAGATGCCAAGGAAATTATGACAGTAATTTCCCCGAAAATTTTGCAGGAACAAATGAAAGGATTACTTAGCCTTTACAAGACTCCAATTGAATATTACTTTTCAGAACATTTTTCTGCGGCAAATCTTTTTTCCAATAATTATTCAAATCTGATAAATGAAAATGTGCTTTTAATCAGTTTGGAATCTAATGAAATTTTTCTTAATATAATGTTCCGAAATCAAATTGTTCATTCAGCTGTTTTGCACTATGAATCAAATTATGGTATTCCGGCGATAGTAACAAGATATTTAAATGAAATTATTCCTGAGAATAACTTTCAAATAAATAAATCATTTGTTTACGGTTCATCCCTGACAAAAGTAGTAATGGAGGAAATTAATAATAATTTGAAAGATTTGCAAATTCACTGTGAAAGGTTAAATCCATTTTCAGAACTTTACCCCAATTTATCTGATGAAAATCTGGAATATTGTTCCAGAGCTATGCAATTCTTCCCTGCTTGCATTGGCGCAAGTTTGCCCCAAATTCTTAAACGCAAATAAAATTGAGGATAATAGCAGGCACATACCGAGGGTTATCGCTCCAAAGCAAAATTCCTGATGGAACTCGCCCCACAACAGATATGGCACGTGAGGCAATGTTCAACACTTTGCTCAATCTGTTCGATATGGAAAATGCTAAAGTTTTGGATTTATATGCCGGCACAGGGGCAATTGGTCTGGAAGCAATTAGCCGAGGTGCTTCTCATGTAACTTTTGTTGAACTCGGAATTAAGCAATTTCATTTAATTAATGAAAATACTAAATTACTGAAAATCGAAAAGGAACAATTTCAGATTCACAAAAGAAAAGTACTGGATTTCTTAAAACATTTACCCGAAGAAACAAAGTTTGATTTCATTTTTGCAGACCCGCCCTATAAATTAAATGAATATTACGACATTTTAGAAATTATAAAAGAAAAAGACTTGCTTTCCGAAAATGGCATAATCGTATTCGAAATGGATCAGGCAATCCAATTGGTATCGCATCCCTCATTTGAAATTCTAAAAGAAAAAAAATACGGCATAACCAAATTTCAATTTCTGGTAATAAATCCAAGCCTTACTGCTTAATAAATTTCCCTTGTATTTCTTTACCCTCAATCGTTCCTTGTATAAAATACGTTCCCGAATTCAATTCCGAAATATCAATACTCATAAATCCAAAATTATTCTTTTTGATATTTTTCACTTCTTTGCCTGTCATATCGTAAATTTTCAGATAATCAATTGTTTTGCCGTATGCATCAAAAAAGATTTTGTCACTTGCCGGATTTGGCAAAATATTGAATTCTTCAACCTTAGGTGGATCTATTTCAATGTCTATAAGTATATCTATGGTTGGAATTGCAATTACTGTATATGAATGCGGTGGAAATTTGTATGTATTTGATATATACTCTTCTCTTGACTTGGCAACTACTTTATTTGGTTCTTCGAATGAATTGTAATCAAGATAATTCGGGCTGCTTAGTTCAGTTATTTTCACTTTATGCTCGCCTGTCCACGAAGGTATATTAATTATTGCTTCAGTTGGTTCAGATATATGACGGCTAATCACAGCCAAAAATAATGTATCTTTATTTTTGGTCGCAACTACATCAAGCATTGGAACATCATTCAGAAATTGCATCTTTTGATAATCAGGCAACGAATACATGTCACCATTATATTTCGTTGGGATAAAGTCATTACCGATACTAGAAAAAATCATCTTGTATGCTTCGTAGTTTGGGAAAGTATAATATTTTCTTTCTTTACCTATTGTGTCAGTTTTCAGAATTCCCAAATATAAAGTTCTACAAGCTGGACCAGTATTCTCATGATTTCTGAGAAAAGAATGCACAAAATTCATGTCACTAAGAGCAGCTTCCAGAGAATGAGCTTTAACGCAAGTATCCAAAAAATCTCTTTCGTAATTTACCCAGTATTCAGTAGGGGCATGTTTTAGATTTTTCCCTCCATTAGCCTTCACTTCATTCATTAACCAATTAATATTTGATTGTATTACTAAGCTCCACGAAACCATTCCCCAATATTCTTCTTCCAAGGAACTTTCTTCATCCTGGTACGAAATTGAACAAGGATGCCAGCTATAAAAATCTGCATTATCCTCTACAACGGAAAGAACTCTCTTCACATCTTTTATACCTGCCCAATGATTCCCATTCACGATTATTTCTAATGTTGAGTCTTTTTCTTTAAGTGCTGCATAATAATTTAAATATTTGCTTGGATAGTTAATATCCACGTTTTCCCATTGTTCGTTCCCAATTTCAAAATACTTCACATTAAAAGGTTCCGGATGTCCGTTTATTGCTCGTTTCCGTCCGTAAAGTGTATTCTGGTCGCCATTGCAGTATTCAACCAAATTTAATGCTTCTTGTACCGACCCATCCATAACGTTTACTGTAAGAAATGGCACAATATTAAGTTCTTCGCAAAATTCAAGATATTCGTCTAATCCAAAATCCATTCGCTGAATTTTTGAGTCATACCAATAATTCGGGGCTCTTCTTTGGTCACGTGGACCAATATGTTGCTCGAAATGCCAAGTGAAATAGTCAGCAAAGCAACCACCGGGAAAACGTAGAATTTTCATATTCATTTCTTTCAACATACCGAAAACTTCACTTCTTAGCGAATACCTATTGTCAGTAGCCATCAATGAAGCTTCATCGAAATGAATATCTCCATTCGACTTTGAATATACTATTACATTTATCTTTTCTGATTTCTGAAGTGGGGCAATCATTACAGAATATTTTTGCCAGGAAGTAGTAATAGCACCCAAAGATTTATCCACTATCACTTCGCCGTCAGATTTAATTAACCTTAAATACACACTATCCACAGTACCTTTGCAATGAATATAAAACTCATAATCTTTATCGGCATCCATTCGGACTTCCTGCTGAAATCCGCAATCCCCTTTGGTGGCAGAACGTGTGATAAAATAATGGCGCATTCCATTTGAATTATAATGATTAATCCACGGATACATCACTTCTATTGAATCAACAGAGCAAGTATTTAACAAATGCCAATACTGATATTTTTCTTCAGGTGGTCCACCTGGATACTGACAATCAAATCCTCTATCCTGCAATTCCTGAGCCGAGATTCCCAAAGGACTATTTATACTTCCCTGTATATATTCCATGAACATACCTACGAGAGGTTTTTCTAGTGCATTTTTCTCAATATTTTGGAAATCAAGAGTAATTGTTGCTTTTTGAACTGCAAAAAGGGGCATTGAAAAAATCAAACCAATAATAACAATTTTTATAATATTCATATATTTAGGGAAATTAACTTGGACTAAAAGTGCAAAATTATGAAAAATAGAGGAAATAGAGATAGTATGGTAGGTCTTACATGCAAAAAACAAATATTTATATTACTCTTTCAGCTACTCGCATTTTTGCACTTCGGGAACGAGGATTGAGTTCTAATTCTTCCTTTGCGGCAATAATCGGATTTTTTGTAAGAATTTTGAGTTTTGGCACAGGATTTGCTTCTTCACTAGTGCTTTTATACTTGTTCATATGAACTTTTTGAACAGAGTGTTCTTTGAAAAAGGTCTTGACAATCCTATCTTCCAGTGAATGGTACGACATAATGACAATACGTCCACCCAAATTCATTGCAGGCAAAATGCAATCAAGTATTTGCTCGAGTTCTTCGAGTTCACGATTGACGGCTATTCGGAAAGCCTGGAATACCCTCGAAAGAGAGTCCTTAGGATTGGATGATGGGATAATAGATTCAATGATTTCTTTGAGGTCGAAAGTTGTGTGGAGAGCTTTCACTCGGCGAACCTCAACGATTCGCCGAGCAATTTTTCGAGAGAAACTTTCCTCGCCGTAAACTCGGATAATTCTTTCGAGCTCTTCTTCTGTAGCTGAATTTATTATATCTTCTGCTGTTTCGCCCTCTGGTTGGAATCTCATGTCCAAATGAGAATCTGTACGATAGCTAAACCCCCCAGTTGCACTATCGAAATGTTTGGACGATACCCCTAAATCAAGCAAAAGACCGTCAATTAGACCAAATTCTTCAGCTATGCTGCATGCCTTACTAAAACTCTGGTTTTTCAAAATCAATTTGGCATTTCTTTGAATAAGTACGGAAGCATACTTTTTCCTGCAATGTTCTATTGCATCGGGATCCTTATCGAATGAAATTAATTTCCCCCCAGAACTTAATTTTTCGAGTATTAATCCTGTATGTCCCCCACCACCAAGAGTTCCATCTACGTAAAGCCCTTTCGGATTTTTTATCAAATAACTTATTGTTTCTTCGTGCATTACCGGCAAATGGTAATCGTATTCTGCTATATGCCTCTTTTTCGCATTCAATTTGACTTAATATCTTCTCTGTTCAAATAAAAGGCGCCTATTTCTTCACCCATTTCTTCGTATTCTTCATCAGAGATTGTAGCCATATATTCATCGAATTCTTCAGGAATCCAAAATTCAATATGGTCATCGGAACCTACAATTTTTACTTTATCCTTCAGATTTGTAAGTTCTACTAATCTTTTAGGTAAAATTATTCTTTGTTGAGCATCCATAGTTACTTCTTCAGTATCCTTCAGAAATCTCATTTTAAAATAACGATGTTTTTTATTGAATGGATTCAATTTCTTCAAAGCTTGCTCAACGACTTCCCATTGCTCCATTGGATATGCCCAAATTCTTTGATTAATACCAATAATTATCATTATTGAGTCATTAGCCCCGACAGAGAATACTTTCAGCATCCTGGAAGGTAATTTCACTCTTCCTTTGTTGTCTATTACAAATTCTGAACTACCCGATAATGTTGGCATATATTTGGAAAATCATTAATTACTTTCCACAAAAATAGGAATTTATTTGGGAATAACATCCACTTTTCCCCACTTTTATTAGTTATTTTGGGATTTTTTATCCACATAAAACCATTTCTGTATTTTATTAGCCAATTTTTTCTGCAAATTTTATATTGGATAATTTTCATTAAATTTTTGTAATTTGCATTTACTTAAAAACTTAATCTCGAATTTATGAGTTTCTTCCAAAAATCAGTCGTTTCGAAGTATCTCAATAACCTGAACAAAGAGACAGTCAGTTCTGCTTTTTTGTTATTCAAAGAACATTTCCTTAATCCCGATATTCAGAAAAATATTCGTTCAATCAACGAAGAACAATATCAGCAGGGTTTCTTCAATGACCTTTTCGTAAAAGTTCTAGGCTATACTCTTAGTCCTAATTCAAACTTTAATTTACTGCCTGAATACAAAAACGAAAAGGACAGCAAGAAAGCTGATGGTGCTATTGTCATAAATAACAATGTGAGGGCTGTAATTGAGCTGAAAGATACGAAAACAACGGATTTGGGCAAGGTGGAAACTCAGGCATTCGGTTACAAGAATAATCAGAAGGACTGCCCCTACGTAATTATCTCGAACTTCGAGAAACTACGCTTCTATGTAGATAATTCAGTTGACTGCATCGAGTTCAATCTCTTTACTCTTTCTGAGGAAGATTTTACCATTCTTTATCTGATTCTTTCATACGAAAGTATCGAAAAGGACATTCCGAAGAAGCTGAAGAGCGAAACCGTCAATCAGGACGACATTACAACCAAGAAACTTTATAATGATTATTCCGTTTTCAAGAAAGAACTTTTCCAAAATCTTATTGCAAAAAATCCAAATTTCGATAAACTTACTCTTTTCAAAAAATCGCAAAAGCTGATAGACCGACTTCTTTTCATTTTCTTTGCGGAAGACCGTGGCTTGCTTCCTCCCAATTCCGTCCGGCAAATAATTCAGGATTGGCAGAAGTTAGGTGAACTCGACAGCTATTCTCCGCTTTATTCTCGATTCCAAAAGTTTTTCGGTTATCTCAATACCGGCTACCAAAGCCCAACGCTAAAGATTTTTGCGTATAATGGCGGACTTTTCGAACCGGATGAAGTGTTGGACTCAATTTCTATTGACGATGAGATTCTTAATGAGAATACACTCCGGTTGAGCCGTTATGACTTCGAAACAGAAGTGGACGTGAATATTCTTGGGCATATTTTCGAGCATTCGCTGAACGAAATCGAGGAAATCCAATCCGAACTTGAAGGTAAAGTTCCTGACAAATCTAAATCCAAACGCAAGAAGGACGGAATTTTCTATACTCCTAAGTATATTACGAAATATATCGTGGAAAATACTCTCGGTACTTTGTGCTCGGAAAAACGGATTGAATTTGGTTTGAATGATGACGAAACTGAAGAAACCAAGCGGAAAGCTGAAAAGAAGGATTTACTCGAGAGGATTGATTCTTACCGCAAATGGCTTTTGGAACTCACTATTTGCGACCCTGCTTGCGGTTCGGGTGCTTTTCTGAATCAGGCATTGGACTTTCTGCTGAACGAACATCGCCGACTTGATGAGCTTACAGCCCGAACACTTGATTTGCCGATTGTTTTCTCCGATATAGAAAATTCGGTTCTTGAAAATAATATCTTCGGGGTGGACATCAACGAGGAAGCTGTGGAAATAGCCAAGCTCTCGCTTTGGTTACGCACTGCCCAAAGAGGCAGGAAGCTCAATACTCTAAGTAATAATATAAAATGCGGCAACTCGCTGATAGACGACCCCGCTGTTGCAGGCGATAAAGCGTTCAATTGGCAGGAAGAATTTCCAAGAGTATTCAAGAGTAATATTTCGGAATTTCATCTTGTAACCTTTGCTACAAAATATTCACGAATACCATTTGAAAATATTCCAAAAAACTATAATGATGTATTTGTAAAATTAGATGAAGATGAAAGAATAATATTTGCTAAATGTTTAGCAGAAAAAGCTTCAAAATTAAATTTCAAAATTTTAGCAACTGCAATACTACCAGACCATATTCATTTAGTATTAGCTACAATGGGTCATTCACTTTCTAAAATCATGAATGAAATAAAAGGATATTCAGCTTATAAAATAAACGAATACAGAAGAAGTAAAAAAAGCAACTACACCATTTATGGTGTAGGAGAAAGAGCAGAAGTGGAAACTCCATCTGATAGCAACTACACCCTTCAGGGTGTAGGAAAGAACACAAAACAAGGGGTAGAAGATACATCAGAAAACCGTGATACAGCCCACATCGTAAACGATGTGGTTGCAGAACAGGATAGCAACTACACCATTTATGGTGTAGGAGAAAAAGCAGAGGCTGATACTCCTTCTGATAGCAACTACACCCTTCAGGGTGTAGGAAAGAACACAAAACAAGGGGTAGAAGGTACATCAGAAAACCGTGATACAGCCCACATCCTAAAGGATGTGGTTGCAGAACAGGACGACAACTACACCATTTATGGTGTAGGAGAAAGAGCAGAGGCTGATACTCCTTCTGATAGCAACTACACCCTTCAGGGTGTAGGAGATGAGCCACATCGTGTAGGCAATAAGAAAGATACGACAGACAAAGGTACTCCCCACATCCTAAAGGATTCACCCCACATCCTAAAGGATGTGGTTGCAGAACATATTTGGGGACGCAGGTATAGCAATACTTTTCTTGATGATGATTCTCACTTATATAACGCTATAAACTATGTAAATAACAATTATGAAAAACACAAAGAGAAGTGGGGCAATCTAGAGAATGAAAAGATATCCCACATCCTAAAGGATGTGGTTGTAGAAATAGATATACACGATAGCAACTACACCCTTCAGGGTGTAGGAAATACAACAGAACATACAGATAGTACTCTGTCCCACATCCTAAAGGATGTGGTTGCAGAACAGGACGACAACTACACCATTTATAGTGTAGAAGAAAAGAAAGATACAACTGATAGCAACTACACCCTTCAGGGTGTAGGAAAGAACACAAAACAAGTGGTAGAAGGTACATCAGAAAACCGTGATGAAGCCCACATCCTAAAGGATGTGGTTGCAGAACAGGACCGCAACTACACCATTTATGGTGTAGGAGAAAAGAAAGATACGACTGATAGCAACTACACCATTTATGGTGTAGGAGAAAAAGCAGAGACTGACACTCCTTCTGATAGCAACTACACCATTTATGGTGTGGGAGAAAAGAAAGATACGACTGATAGCAACTACACCCTTCAGGGTGTAGGAGAAAAAGCAGAGACTGACACTCCTTCTGATAGCAACTACACCCTTCAGGGTGTAGGCAATAAAAACCAATTCTCATACTTTTCCGGCGGCTTCGATGTCATTATCGGCAATCCTCCATACGGTGCTGAATTGGATAATAAAACTAAAGAGTATTTTAAAACAATTTATAATGATGTTCATTATAGAACAATTGATACTTTTAACTATTTTATTTCTAAATCTCTAAAAATTCTTAATCATAATGGTTTTTTATCTTTAATTGTTCCTAATAATCTTCTATACCAACATGAGTATTTTGTAACAAGAAAATTATTAGTTGAAGAAAATAAGTTGATTAGAGTTATTAATTTAGGAGATTCTGTATTTCAAGATGCAGATGTACCTACTTGTGTTTTTATTGTCAATAAAATTAAAGCTGAAAATTATAAATTTGAATATAAAGATATTCGAAATGAAGTTATTAAGCAAGAAAAAATTAATGAAAATTTCGATTTAATCAGTTCGAATACTATTTTACAATTACCTTCAAATATTATTGGCATCTCTGATAAAATTTTTAATTTGATTGAAAAAGTAAATTCTAAATCAGTTTTAATTGATGAAATTGCCGAAGAAGTCGCTTCAGGTATATCTTCTGGAGGAGATAAAATCTTCAGAATTTCAAAAGAATTTGCAGAATCAAATTTGTTTGAAAAGGAATTATTATATAAAGTTCTAGTTGGAAGTGAAATGAATAGATATGCATTAAATTCCTCAAATAATCTTATTATTTATTCAGTAAAATCATCAGAAACCGAAAAAAAATCGAATATTTACAATTATTTATTAAATTTCAAAGAACAATTATCTCGAAAGAGGGAAACTCTAAAAGGAACTTTACCATGGTATTGTTTGCATTGGCCACGTTATAAAGAATTGTTTACAGAAGAAAAAGTCATTTTAAGACAAACATCTGATGATATACGTGCTACCTATGATAATATGGGATATTTTACACTTGATAGTATATTAATTTTAAAATTGCTAAAAAATGATTATTCATATAAATTCATAACATCATTATTAAATTCTAAAATTATAAGTTTCATATATAAGAATCTTACAATGGAAGAAGGAAGGACTTTTGCACAAGTCAAGCCTATTAATATCCGTAAACTCCCTATCCCAAATATCTCTCCCAATGCCCAGCTCCCTTTCATCGAAAAAGCAGATTTAATGCTGAAGTTGAATAAAGACCTGCAGGAAGGAAAAAATGCTTTTATTACCTTCATAAAAGGTGAATATAATTTAGATAGAATCAATACCAAACTGGAAGAATGGTACAATTTGCCTTTCGACAGCTTCACAAAAGAACTCGAAAAACTGAAAGTGAAACTAACTTCCACTCAGAAATACGACCTGAAGCCCCTTTTCGACCGAGAAGCCGCCAAACTTTTGGCAATAAAAACCGAAATCGAAACCACCGACCGAGAAATAGACCAAATGGTATATAAACTCTACGACCTAACAGAAGAAGAAATCAAGATAGTGGAGGGGAAATAAAATGGAGAAAACAATGGAAGATAATATGAAACATTTCAGAACAATGTATTTAATAGGTGCAATATCCACAATTGCAGTTTTATGCGGTATTGTCCTTGATATGATGATTGGTTCTATTACCGGTGGCGACCTAACGTCTCTGCCTCAAACAGCAGTAGAAAGATTTAACCAATTAAATCAAAATTGGATTTTAGGATTATACAATCTTGACTTTTTGAATTTAATTAATCAAATAATATTAATACCATCAGTATTTTCAATTTATCTAGTGCATAAATATGATGATAATGGTTACGCATTGTTAACCTTAATCCTATTTTTAATTGGGACAACAATATTTATAACAAATAATACTGCCTTGACGATGTTCGAATTAAGCAAAAAATACTTTACTGCCGTTTCAGCAGAACAAAGGAATTTAATTGCTTCTGCAGGAGAGGCAATGTTAGCCAAAGGAGCACACGGCAGTTTAAGTGTATTTATTGGTTTTGCACTACCCACATTTGCAAATATCTTATTATCGCATGTGATGATAAAAAGGAGAATATTCTCTAAAACAACATCAATATTTGGATTAGTCGGAAATATTTTAATGTTATTATACATTATACTTGTTACATTTAGCCCTTCCGTAGAAAAAATTGCAATTCTGATAGCAATGCCGGGAGGATTATTGGTAATGTCTTGGATGATAATGTATATGTTAAAACTTTTAAAATTAAGTTTTTCAGAAGTTACCAGCTACACGACCTAACACCGGAAGCAATCAAGATAGTAGAGAGATAGGGATTTATTCCCCCTCTATCAAGAGGGGGCTAGGGGGTGTGTCGAACCGAGAACAACGAAAATAATATTAAAATTTGTAGAGACACATAATTTTGTGTCTCTACCTGAGAAAAATGTCAAGACAAGGCATGTCTTCTCTCTACGGGAAAATAATAATTTAAATAGATACAAAAATTATTGCGATAATTCCTATAAAAATCAGATAATTCAATCTGTCTTTCAGTACTAATTCAAAAGGATTGTCGGATTCAGTGACTCGGGAAGTATTGAACCAAATTCGCATTATAAAAAGCAGTAGCAGCGGAGTAATGTAAATTAGGTACTTTGGATGAGAATATAATAATTTCACTTTGTCGCTTTGCGTATAAAGTATAAACACCAAAGCTGAGATGAATCCCAAAGACAATCCGGAAAATAGCAGCATTGGTTCATCCGTTATGTGGTAACCTCTCACTTTTTTTCTGTCAATTCCCCTTGCCTGCAGTAATTTAATTTCTGCATAACGTTTCAGAATAGCGAAACTCAGAAAAGTGAATATTGCGAATGAAATCATCCAGTCGGACTGAGCAACTTCTGCCAAAATTCCTCCGGCAACCAATCTTAAAGTATAAAATGACGAAAGAAGGATAATGTCCAAAATAGCTTCATTTTTCAGATATTTGGAATAAACAAAATTCAGTACATAGTAAGATATTAAAATTATCACAAATTTGTAATTACCCAAAAATGATGCAAGTGCTATACCACCTATTACAAAAAATATTGCCATATAAAAAGCATTTGGTAAATGTATAGCTCCGGAAGCAATAGGGCGGAATTTCTTAATGGGGTGCATCCTGTCAGCTTCCAAATCATTCAGGTCATTCATAAGATATACTGATGAACTCACCATGCTGAATGCCAAAAAACCTAAGAAAAGAAGAAATAATGTGTTCAAATCATGATTTAGAGCAAGTAAAAACGGAATGAACAATAAAGTGTTTTTCAACCATTGTTTCACCCTGATGGCACGAATAAAGTTCTGAAATTTCGTGGATTGAGGATAAAATACTTTTACGACATTAGTAATTTTTTTTGTACGGTTCAGTAAATCTTTTGAAGGTTCAACCAGTATTGCATTTTCAGCATGCTTCCAAACACCTAAGTCCACGTAAGAATCACCAATATAATCAAATCCCTTGTCTCCATATAATTCCACAAGCTTTGCAGCTTTGTTTTTGCCACGCAAATTGTATTCAGGTGTCGTTGCTATCACATTATCGAAAATACCGATATGATTAGCAACAGGAATTGCATTTTCTGAATAAGAAGCAGTAGCCATGATAATTTCACGACCTTTGCTCTTTTCCTCTTTTACGAAATCAATTACTTCTTCTCTATAAGGTAAATATTGAGGATTTAACGATGTACGTTTGAAAACTTCCTGTTTAACAACTGCAAATCCTTTAAGCACCCAGTAAATCACAGCGAAAATCATAAAAGGATTATTCTTTATCACCTGGAATGTTTGCTCCATGAGTATATCCGAAGCAATCAGAGTTCCGTCAAGATCCACAATCAAGGGCTTATTTTTCAGCATAAAAAATAGAAATTGATTTTTCTTAAAAATATAAATTAACAAAAAAAGTCATAATATTTTGTTTTTATTAATATTATATGAAAAAGAGTTTATAAATTTGTAAATTCTCTATTTGGAAATTAAATGGAAATTATTTTTAACGAAACAGAATTAAAAGAAGTAGAAAAAATTAAATCGAAATACCCAACCGATCAATCAGCATTGATGGGCGTATTGTGGTTGGCTCAAAAGAAATTCGGGTGGATTTCAAATGATGTTATGGCTTATGTTGCAGGATTATTGAATCTTTCCCCTGCTCACGTTGAAGGTGTTGCCCGCTTTTACACAATGTACTTCAAAAAACCGATGGGTAAATATCATGTGCAAGTATGCACAAATGTGTCCTGTATGCTCCGAGGCGGAGAAAATATCTGGGAATTCATGAAGGATAAACTCAGTATCGGTCACATGGAAGTTACTCCCGACGGAAAATTTTCACTTGAAGAAGTGGAATGTATGGGTGCTTGTGGCGGTGCTCCTATGATTGCAATTAATGAAGATTATTACGAAAATATTTCAATAAATAGAATTGAACAAGTACTTAGTACTTTAGAATAAATTTTACATACTGAATACACAAAAAAATATGTTGCTCATTTGTAACTTTTTATTGTTTTATTTGTTTATACATTTGTAATTAAGAAGTATTAATTGAAAAGAACATCATTCATATTATTCATACCTTTTGCACTATTTTCAATAGTAAATATAGTGTTTAATTTGGGATTCGAGAATATTTTAAGCTTGAATCCTTTTCTGGTGCAAACAAAAAGTGAAATTTGGAGAATTTTCACATTCCCATTTGTAGATACTTCCTTTATGTCAATTTTTGTGCTCGGATCAACTTTGTACCTTTTCCTGCCGCAGCTTTCGAGGTATTTCACAATATTCCAGTTGTCGGCTTTACTCTTTCTGTTAATTTTACTCCAAGGTGCAGTTCAGCTATTGGGTTTTTGGGGAACAAATATTTCATTTGGAGGTTACAGCTCAATTTCTTCATTTTATCTTGTTCTGACAATTCTGATTTTCCCGAAGGAAAAATTTCGTGACTCCGAATTCCCAAGAATTTCCAATATACAAATTATACTCTTGCTTATTGCTGCATATTTATTTGCTGGATTAGGAAGTATTATTAATGGTGAACCTTCTGCGGTCATTGCATATCTCTTCCCTATGATTTTCGGAACATCAATTGCATTTTTAACAGTATTACAAATATATCTTTTCCGCAAATATTTCCTGCCGAAACGACAAGCACGTTCAATTGCTGAAATAGCAGAATTACTTTCCCAGGCACGTGAATCAATGCGTCAAATGGAAATGGTTGATGAAACAGTTTCAGAAACAGGATATCAGCATAAAAGAGTTAATGAATATTCATACAGTCTTTCCGATGACCCAAGTGAAAATGAAAACCAACTTAATGAAATATTGGACAAAATTTCCGCAAAGGGTCAGAATTCGCTCACTCCTGATGAAATTCATTTTTTAAGTCAAATTTCGAAAAATCTCTAATTAAAATTCCTAATTACTTTAATAACTCTTCCGATGATTTTGAAATCATCTTGTTCAGTTATGGGAATTGGTGAATATTTGGGATTTTGCGGCATAAGGAATACTCCGTTTTCATTTTCGATAAATGTTTTCACTGTCCATTTGCCATTTATTTCTGCAATGATTATTGTATCCAAATTATTACCGAAAGTGCGGTCAACCAAAAGAAAATCTCCTGTTTTGATTCCCGCATTTATCATTGAATCTCCTTTAACTCGTATCATAAAATACTTACTTTGACCAACTGAGACTTTATCTAAGGTGTTTTCGTAATCGTTTTTCATTAAATTTTCGTATATCTTTTATACGAAAATCACAAAAAATGTGCCAAAAAAAGTCAGGGATTATAATTTGGATAGTATATTGGCGAAAGTGCTGGCAAAACTTATCATTTTTGGATAATCCATTCTTTTCGGTCCTATGATTCCCATCGAACCAAGTGCATTTCCGTAATTATATGTGGTTAGTACCATCCCATAATCATTGAATAGACTATTATCAATTTCCTTACCGATGAGAACTTTCACCTTGGAATGTTCATCAGCTTTTTCGAGTAAATGTATTATGACATCCTGATTTTCGAGCAATTCTACTATTGTGCGAACTTTGGATAAATTTCCGAATTCCGGATAAGTGAGTAGATTTGTTGCACCGGAATGAAGAACCTTTTCTCCGGGATTCAGATTTTGTACAATTTTGTCTAGAGAATTTGTGAAAAGCCTTATTACAGGTTTATCTGTAAAATCTTTTTCCTTAATTATGGATTCAAAATTTTCCCGAATATATTTCAAGGGTTTGCCTGCTAATTTTTCATTCAGTGCGGCATTAATTTCCTCCAGCATATATCTGTCCAACAGGAAAGATGATTCCAATGTAACTGTCCTGACAAAATTAGAATCAATGGAAATTATAACCAGCAAACGTTTTTCAGTAATAGGGACAAGTTCAAGATTCGTAACAGTGCAATTTTTGATTTCGGGCATCTGAATAATTGCCAAACTATTGGAAAGCCAACTGAGCATCTTCGTTGTGGATTTGAATAATGTATCATAATCCTTAGAAGCTAATTCTTCGCTGTATTTATGTAAATCATTTGGATTCAACTTTCCAACTTCGTTCAAATTGTCCACGTAAAATCTATATCCTTTGTCCGTGGGCACCCTTCCTGCAGATGTATGAGGGTGCGAAATATATTCAAGTTCTTCCAAGTCCGACATCAAATTCCTAAGTGTGGAAGCACTCAATCCCAATTCATTTTCCAAATGTCGGGCAAGAGTTCTGGATCCAATTGGCTCACCTTTCAGAATATATAATTGTATAATCTTACTTAGGACTTGTCTTTCTCTATATTTTAATTCTTCAATATTCTTCAAAATCCGTACTTTTCTTTTAGTTTTTCAGCTACAAATACTGGTACAAATTCGCTAACGTCATGGTCGTAACGACCAATTTCACGAATAATACTTGAGTTTAGATACGTATATTTTTCATTTGGAAGCAAAAATACCGTATGAACATTGGGTGCAAGTTTCCTGTTCATTAATGCAATTTGCAATTCATATTCATAATCGCTAATTGCACGAATACCACGGACAATTGCTGCGGCATTCAGTTCTATGGCGCATTCCACAGTCAATCCCTGATATGTAATTACTTCCACATTGGGTAAATCTTTCAGACTCTCACGAGCCATTACGAGTCTTTCTTCTTCACTAAAAAGAGTGGATTTTTGGGAATTGACCGCAATCACAACATAAACTTTGCCAAAGAGGTCTGCGGCTCTCTCTATCACGTCCACATGCCCATTTGTAATCGGGTCAAATGTACCTGGATATATTGCTATTTTACTTATATTTTCTTCCATAATTTTTTAGATATTGATTATTAAATTAATTTAACCAAAGCATAAAAAAGTAAAATTATAAAAAATTATACTATTATAATAATGTCTTTGAAAAAAACATTAATTCTCAAAAAATTCTTAATTTGCAAATTCTTATGAATTGAAAAAAGAAATTTTGAAATTATGTCTCAAGATAAATATAATGCAACGGTAGTTGGAAAAATAATACTAACACCTGATTTGATGGTTTTAAGACTAAGAACAGACGAACCAAGAAATGAATTCAAAGCAGGTCAATACACTACAATTGGGCTGTTAGCAAAAGAAAGCAGATCTCAGAATTCATCTATCCCAATTGACACACTGGAAGATGATTTTTTGATTAAGCGGCCTTATTCAATCGCATCTGCAAATACTGCAACCCGAGATTTTGAATTTTACATCAGTCAAGTTAAATCCGGACAGCTCACTCCCCGACTCTTCAATTTAAATCAGGGTGACAGAATGTGGATTGATGATAAGATTTTAGGTATTTTCTCTTTGCACGATACACCACCTCAAACAAATATAGTAATGATTGCAACAGGTACAGGACTTGCTCCATATATCAGTTTTCTACGTTCACACTTGAGTGAACATCCGAAAATTAAGCTTGCAATCTTCCATGGTGCTGCCTACCCTTGGGATTTAGGTTATATGAGTGAACTTTCATTCATTGAAAATTTATTCCCTAATTTTCATTATTTCCCAACGTTGCTCAAAGCGGATCCAACCTGGACGGGTTTGACAGGTTATATTGAAAATCATCTTGAAAGTAATTTACTAAAATCAGTAGGAATTGAGATTAATCCTGATAAAACTCACTTTTTCCTTTGCGGTAATCCTAAAATGGTGGAAAGTGTTTCAAATTTTCTTTTCAAACATAATTATTCAAAACATTGCGACAATAAACCAGGTGCATTGCATATTGAGGAATATTAATTATGTTTAATAAGTCTTCTAAATATATTACTGTTGTGAAATTTCTTGCTTTAGCCATGATTTTCATATTAACTGCATCCAGTTGTATTTTCGTTAAAGTAAAAGAAAAACCTGTTGAAGAAGTTTTCGTGGACGTGATCCAGAAGCCTGAAATTGAAATGAACGAAGATGCATTACGCTCTACAAAAGGGGATATGATTTCTTTAATCCCTAAAAATTGGTTTTTTGTTGATTTAGGAGAAAATACTCCACGTGACATTTTCGCAATTGCCGTAAATCCCCAATATACTCTTTCTGTTGTATTCTCTACTTATCCTTCCAATGAAGTGATTGATGAAATTTTCAAGGCTCAGAATTTGATAGGTTTATCGAATTATTCATTCGACAAAAAGCAGAAAAAAGCCATGGGTGGGTTGATTAAGGAAAAGCGTATTTCTACAATAAAATCGGGTAATTTGAATTTTGTTGTGTACAATTACAGAACTAAAACCCAGCCGATTTACTCCCAAACTGCTGTTTTCAAATCTTCTAACGGAGCGATTTATGAAATTAGTTTGGTA
Source organism: Ignavibacteria bacterium GWF2_33_9 (assembly GCA_001804565.1). GTDB lineage: Bacteria > Bacteroidota > Ignavibacteria > Kapaibacteriales > UBA2268 > GWF2-33-9. The sequence continues at coordinate 38,277 of MHAC01000008.1, forward strand.
CCAATGAATATTTCCGGCTATTCCCTGCCTCCTGAAAAAGATATCGAAACAATATTTAAATCAATTCTAGCTACCGTAAGGTATTAAACTTTTATAAACAAACGAAAAGGGGCGTTAAGCCCTTTTTTTGTAATGTAATTCTGAACGAAGTGAAAAATCCATTTTTTTTGAATACAACACACTCCTAAATCTTCACTTATTAGAGGGGAACAAATGCATTCGGAATTACTGCAACAGACTAATATCTATATTTTCACAAATTTAATTGCTGCTCTTTTCGTTCTATAATCAATAATTAATGTATAAAAACCTGATGGGAAATGAGTGAAATTAAGGTCTAATGGCACCCCTCTGTTAACATTGCCTCTATATATTTCAGTGCTGTTACCCAGCAGGTCAACTATCTCAATCGTTGCAAATCCTGAAAACTCATTATTCGTTTGTAATCGTGCAAAATCAGAAACGGGATTGGGATAGAGTGAATTTTTTTTTAGAGCAATTTCCTGAATTCCTACATCATCTGGAACACCATAGTATATATATACAAATGGTGCATTTGGCCATGGTTTATTTGAAATTCTTGGATTTAAAACTAAGAATATTTCTCCTTTTTTTGTGACCGAGGGTGATGCATATGCATAATAATTATAATCATAAATTGTATCAAGAATAGGCATGGGAACAAAAGAAAATGTTTCTCCAAAATCATCAGATATCATCAGACTGTCAATATTAAGAGTATCACTAAATCCAAATCCATATGAAGAACAACCCAATTTACAAACAATATAATTATTATTACTACAAGCCATTAAAGTAATTGGATTCATACCACCATAAACATTAAGATAGTTCAGTAAATACGTTTTTTGAGAATTGTTTTTTTCATCATAACCAAAAAGACCATAAATACTTGTTTCATTAATCAAACTATCCCGAATTACATGAGAATAAATAAATTTTCCATCATTTAGTTCAATCTGTTTATAAATACTAAATTGTTCTTTATCAAAAAAACATAATTTAATATTCTTAAATAAATCAGTAGTAGAATATAAATTATTAAATGTTGAAATTAGTATAGTATTACTCTTACTATCATATGTATAATCTTGGAAGGACATTAAATCTTTGTCTATAGCAATATTAAGTGAATCATCTGAAGATTGCCTGGGAATCAATTGAGTTAATGATTTTTCTTTAGAATCAAATATGAGTAAATAAGTTTGAACTTGGTCATTTGCCTTTATGAAATATTTTCCGTTTATATATTCTCTTGGTCTAGTAAACGTCATATTTTTTTCATTAATAATATTAATAGTATCGACAATATTTGTGTGCAAATCTTTGATATATATATTACATAAGCTATCTTTCTTCATGCCTGTTATTATCAATTTATCGTTACTATCTATTATATAATCAATATAACTACCATTTTGTGGAAAAGCAATTTGCCAGCTTTTTCCATTATCATCAGACTGATAAATGCTTCTTTGGTATAAAGTATAATATCCTCTGCCTCCAATGATTAATATACCATTTGAAGATTTTTGAATTTTCGAATAAATATAATCAGAAGTGTCTTTAGTACCGTCTATACTTGCTAGTTTTGTCCATTTGTAATGTTTGGTTGAATAAATTTGAGCAGTTAAATTTGCTGAACAAAATAATATCATTCCATAAAACATTAAAGTTATTATAACTGATGTTTTCATTATATATATATTTTTTAGTTGTGGGGGGGGGAATTACCCTCCCCCTACCCAATTTAATAATTTATTATTTATTTATAATAAATTTTGTATTTGTAAGGATATGGGACTCATTTGTTATTCGTAAATTATATTTTCCATTAACAAATTTTGATAAATCCAAAGTTAATTCATATGTGTCAGAAATCTTATTTATCATAATTTGATAAACTAATTTTCCAAGATTATTATAAATTTCTAAAGTAAATTCTTCTTTAGAAAAACCATTCAATGTGATCTTAAAATGCCCATCATTTGGATTAGGAATAATTGATGTTGTTAAATAAGCATCAATATTAATATCTTGAACAGGTTTTTTATATAAATAACCATTTGGGTCACAAATATAAGTACAATTATGTCCCTCCCAATCTAAACAACCAGTATGTTCTTGATCATCATCATCTCCAACAAAATGTAAAATTCCATTTTCCACATAATAATAGCTTTTGCAGCAATATACATTATTGGGACAAGGTTGTGATTTAGGGAATGGACCAAGTAAATCTGAGGACCAACAAGAAGATAAACTTAGTTTTACAATAGTTCCATCAACTAAATTAAAGGAAATTTTATTTAAAAATCCTTTTAATACTTGTTTTGCAAATTCAACGTCATTTGGCATATTCCAACAATTATATTGAAGACATGTATAATTGCCTTCCCAGTAGTCAATGTGAAACTGATATTCTTCAGGTGGAATATTGTTTGGACAATTTGCAATTCTGTAATGATAATGAACTAATACTACGCAACCATAACAATTTGCTATCCATATTTCTTCTGTACCTTCTTGCCAATCGCCGGTACAATCACCTAAATCACAAGGTGGCTCCCATTGCGATAATAATTGAAAATTTATACTAAACATTAGTACAATTAAAATTAATATGAATTTCTTCATTTTTGTAACTCCTAATTGTTTTAAAAGATTAAAAAAGTCTTTTTTTCTTCTCGGCTTATTTTCAAACTTCTTAAGCCAAACTTGAGGGCAAGTTTTTGCTGAGGTGGGGGTAAAGCAAACTTCATTAAACAAGGCTTAAGAACCAAATGTTAGTTTGCACCCCTACGTATATCGAAAGCAAACTCACAATTCATTTTAAATAAATCCCGAATAATTTTGAAATTGAAATTACTTTGGCAATTATTATTTTTCCTGTAATTACAATCTGATTTTTGCTCATATTTTTTTGGGATTTTGATACAATAAAATTCGTCTGATTCGTCTCTACGTAAGCATATAAGCCCATCTTGTGTCCTTTTCAGAATATACTTCATGCAATATATTTATTGAAGAAATCATTTTCAATTCTTAAATATATTTTTCATCTATTAAAAAAATTTCTATGCAAATTACAAAGAAAAAAGAAATAAATAACAACATATTTAAAATATTTTTTCAAATTGCAATCCTTCCTATATACTAAACACCAAAAATAGCCAAAAATTACACTTGAGATGAAAAAATACTATTGAAAATAGTCCAAAAGGGGTAGAGACTTCGCATGCTACGTCTTTTAAATGCAATTTAAATTTCACTATTTCTAGTACCTCTATACAGTTCAGAATGACTTACAAATAAAAGTCCCTCACTTTAGGGAGAGGGATTAAGGGAAAAGTCGAATTTTATAACAGTTTGTTCCCCGTGTCAAGCACGGAAAGACAGTGACATCGTCCCCCTTTTTAATCACTTTTACTTTTCCTGATTTCTTCTGTAACAAATTCACTCTGAATAAATACTGGAAATTGAAGGACAAATATAATAATTTAAATAAATTGCTGATATATAAACAAAATATGCAATATAAACAAAATATTTCGTTATTATCGTCTTTTAAGTATTGATAATTCAAATACATAAATATATGAAAAAAATCCTATTTCTCCTTATTTTAATTTCATTTGAATATACAGCATATTCTCAAAATCAGGGAATCATTAGCGGAAAAGTAACCGATAAATTAAATAATAAAACTCTTTCCGGTATTAACGTGAGAGTGATTGGTACTAAGTTTGGTGCCGTAACCAGTAAAGATGGTGAATTTTCGATTAAGAATCTGTCACCGGGATTTTACACACTTCAAATTAGTGGAATTGGTTATGCACCCCATACTGAAACAAATATTTCAGTTAATAATACTAAACCCACTACCCTAAATATAGAATTAACCGAAATCGTAATTCAAACAAAAGGTGTGGAAGTTATTGCAGATTATTTCGATAGAACAATTGAAACTTCAGCAAGTTCTCAAAGTCTTAATTCGCAAGATGTCCGCAGAGCACCGGGGGTACAGGAAGATATAATTAGAGCGACTCAACTTTTGCCGGGTGTTGGCATCAGTTCTGCCGGAAGGAACGATTTAGTAGTGAGGGGCGGAGCTCCCTTCGAGAATTTATTTGTAGTAGATAATTTCGAGGTCCCAAATATTAATCACTTTGGGACACAGGGTTCAACCGGCGGTCCACTGGCTTTGATTAATATAGATTTTGTTGAAAATGTTGATTTTTCATCAGGAGCATTTTCTTCCTATTACGGAGACAAAACTTCATCATTTACTAATATTCGTTTAAGAAATGGCAATCAGGAAAAATTCGGTGGTCAATTGAATTTATCAGCTACAGGATTTGGTTTGAACTTCGAAGGACCAGTAAACGACAAAGGAAGTTATTGGTTTAGTGCCAGACGCAGTTATCTTGATTTTATCTTCAAAGCAGCTGGATTTGCCTTTATACCTGAATATTGGGATTTTCAAGGAAAATTTAATTTCAATATAAATTCCAAAAATCAGATCTCTTTTCTGGCAATTACAGCACTGGATTATGTAACTCTCAATAATGAAACAGATGATCAGCTCTATAGTAATAGTAAAGTTGCGGCTCCAAATCAGAAGCAATATTTCTCGGCAATTACCTGGAAGCATTTCTTCGAAAAAGGTTATATGAATACAACTCTTGGCGAAACTCTTTCTCTCTATGAAGTTACTCAGAACGATTCACTTGGTTTGCCAATTTTCACGAATAATTCCAAGGAAGCCGAAACTGCTTTGAAATTCGATTTTTTCTTCCAGCTTACAAAAAGTCTTGACATTTCTTTTGGCAACCAATCGAAATTTGCATCATCATTGGATTATGATATTGTTATTCCGGGTTATCTGAGATACGATACTGAAGGAACATTTTACCCATTTCAAATTGATACCTCATTTGTGAATTTCAAAAACGGCACTTATGTGAATCTAACCCAAAAAATTGGCAGTTTCCAATATAGTGCAGGTTTGCGTTATGATTACTATAATAATTTGGAGAATAATTCCTACATATCTCCAAGATTTTTAATCGGATATCAAATTGATGGAAAAAGTTTTGCAAGCATAAGTGGTGGAACTTATTATCAATCTCCGTCATATATTTGGACAATCGGGGATAAAATTAATTCAAAATTAAAGCCAATAAGATCGGACCAGATTGTTTTATCTTATCAGAGAACTATACGAAAAGATTTAAAATTCCAAATAGAATTGTACCAAAAATGGTATAAAGATTATCCTGCAAGATTATTCAGACCTTGGTCTGTGCTTTCTCCTTCAGGATTTGACGATATCACTTCCGATATCCCATACGGCATTGAACCACTTGTAAGTACTGGTATTGGATATTCCAGAGGAATGGAAGTCTTTTTGCAGAAGAAATTTAGTGATATTCCTCTTTACGGGTTGATGAGTTTTACTTTTAGTGATACAAAATTTAAATCATTGAAAGGTGACTACATTCAGGGAGCATACAATACTCCGATTGTTTTCAATCTTTCAGCGGGCTATCTTTTGGGAAAAACATGGGAAATTGCAGCAAAGTTCAGATATTCCTCCGGTTTGCCAATAACACCTTTTGATACGACAACCGGTAAATTGATTTTAGATGAATACAATCAAGGTGGCAGAATGCCTGATTTTCATGCTTTGGACATAAGATTGGACAAAAGGTGGTCTTTCGGCCATTTTTCACTAGATACATATTTAGATATTCAAAATGTATATGGCAGAAAGAATGTAGCTGGATATAAATGGGATCCAAGAGAGAAAGAAGTTATCAAGCAGGAATCATTTGGAATTTTACCTAGTATTGGAATTAATTTTGAATTTTAGAAATATTTTTGTGATTTTCAATATTAAAAAAATATTTTTGAAATTTATTTTGTAGATTAAAAAAATCTTTGTAATTTTGTATTCTATTCTAAACGTTCTTTAGAAAAAAAACGATTTGCCACTTTAGCTCAGTTGGTAGAGCAGCTGATTTGTAATCAGCCGGTCGGCGGTTCAAGTCCGTCAAGTGGCTCACTGAATAGAAAAAGCCCTCCAGTTATCTGGTGGGCTTTATTGTTTTATTGACTTCAATTTGGTTACGATTTAATTATCTTATGATATTTCAATATTACCAAGTACTGCAGTTTTTTTGATAATTTGATAAAGGTCTAAAAATCTTTTTGCTCTATCATTAATTTTTGTATGCATTAAACCGCTTTCCGAGACTATTATAAATAGCTTATTAAAAAGATTATCATTATTTTTATATTCGTCAGAATTCAAGGTCATCCTACTTATTATTGTTTATTTTAATTTCCCTTAGAACTTCGAGAATCTCTCTTTTCTTAATTTCTTTCTGACATTCAAGTCGTTTCTTGTTTCCTACCAATGTACAATACTTGTCAGCAAGTTATTGCTTGTTCTTTTTATTTTATTTTTACAAAATTTGTCGATATTCTCCTTTTTTTCGACACTTTTGTCGACATTTATTAAAACATTGAAAGATTGAAATTAATACAATTTCTTTAATATATAATACTTACTGCACTTGGCACGTTTTTTTATTGTTTAAAATCAATTATTTTTCAAAAATTTTTAAAAAAGGTAAAAAAATGAAAAAGATTTTTGTTTCAACTATTGCATTATTTGTAATAGTGTTTTTGGTAGGCTGTTCAGATACAACATCACCTAATGAAGGTACTGTAAACGTTGTAAGTGAAATGTTGAATCCTTCAGTTAGTATTGTTCCTGTGAAATCAAAACTAAACAATGAAATACAGGCAAACGAAGTTGATTCGATTAAAATCACAAGTATTAGGATTTTATTATCAGAAATGAAGCTACACTCAACTACGACTGATTCAACTGATGGTAAAGCACTAAAAACAACTCCATTCTTGTTCCATATTGATACTTTAGGAAATTTAATCCAACTAACTTCAACCTCAATTCCAGTAGGTTCGTATGAAAAGATAAAGTTGGAATTCCATAGATTTAGTTCGAGCGAAACTTCCCAATATGCAACTGACCCAGTTTTAAAGGATTTCGCAACTTCTGATCGTTATACTGTAATTATCAATGGAACATATTTCAAAAACAATTTACCAACGGATTTTACGTATAATTCGAAGATTACAGCCAATTTGACATTCAATTTTGTTCCATCAATTAATATTGAAGAAGGAGCAACTACAACAATTTCAATTCAAGTTGATCCCACTCTTTTCTTCAAATTGAACGGGAGCATTCTTGATCCGACAAATTCAAAGAATTTCAGTGTTATAGAAAATGCTATCAAAAATTCAATAAAAGCTCAAAAACGTGCATAATTCACCGAATTATTAAATTAACAAAATTTACAAAACTTAAAAAGGTGTCTTTATGACAAATTCTATCTTAAAAATAATGATTATTGTTATTACTTTATCTTGTTCTTCACAAATTTTCGCACAGGAAAAAAATATTTCTATAGGATTAGGATTAGGTCTTTCACGTGGTGTGAACGAAGCTGATCCTATCGAAAAGCAAATTGGTCCTTTGTTTGGAATTTACGGGCTCTATAAAAATGGTTTTGGAGAAAATTTTACTCCTGAAGTTAGTATTTCATATTATCTCAATAGCACCAATGATATTGGTGGTATTTCCCAATACAAAACTTCTTTTTTTACTCCTGAATTAAGGGTAAGATATTATTTCCCAACTGACTGGGAAATAGAACCTTATGCTTTTTTAGGTTTAGGTGCAATGATCTATAATGTTCAAGATGTACCCATCAACGCAGATCCGGATTCCGAATCTGACGGCATTGCACTCAGCATACCAGCTGGTTTAGGATTTAGTTATTCTTTAAGCAGTAAATGGGCACTCGACCTGAATGGTTACTATAATTTTTCGACCACTGACAATTTAAATCCTGTTTGGGATGATATTCTAGATGGAAACTGGGCTGCTAGACTTGGTATTCATTATACTATATTAGAAATTCAAAAAGATACTGATGGGGATGGATTATCTGATGAAGATGAAGCGAAATACGGTACTGATCCAAATAATCCTGATTCCGATAACGACGGTCTGAAAGATGGAAAAGAGATTAATAAATATAACACGAATCCTCTTGAAGCTGATTCTGACAATGGTGGAATAAAGGATGGAATTGAAGTTGTGAATGATGCAAACCCACTTGATGGCGATGATGATATAATGAGTATACCTGTCGGTGGGAATTTAATTACTAAAAATATTGAATTCGAAACTGGAAAAGCAACTCTTACTCCTTCTTCCGACAAAACCTTAAATAATGTTTTGACAGCAATGAAGGCTGCTCCGGATATGGAACTACGTATTACAGGTCATACAGACGATACCGGAGAACGGGACCAGAATATCAAACTTTCTCAAGATCGGGCAGAAACAGTTAAAGCATGGTTAGTGGCAAGAGGAATCTCGTCAAATAGGATTACAACTCGTGGGTTAGGTCCTGATGAGCCATTAGTACCTAATACAAGTGATGAAAATCGTCAGAAAAACAGAAGAGTTGAATTCAGTAGAGGCAAATAAAACTAATAAATTTTTATTTTCAGTTTACATTACATTAATCCCCTATTTAGGGGATTTTTTTATTCCCCAATAAATTTCGGTTTTCTTTTTTCTTGGAATGCCCTCTTCCCTTCTAAGTAATCTTTGCTGTCATAAACCTTTCTCCGTAAGCCCTGAATTCTTTCGAATGTATCGGGCGAAATTGCACTCGAATCTCCCAAAATACGCAGTTGCTCTTTAATTACGGCTATACTCAGAGGAGAATTCTGAAGCATTTGCTCAGCAGTAAACATAGTGAATTCTTCGAGTTGTTCGATTGATGGAACAAGATGATTCAACACACCATAATGTTTTGCCTGATGTGCATTAATTGGCAATGCAGTAAAAAACATTTCCTTTGCAAGATGTAAACCAACCATATTCACAAAATGCAGAACTCCGCTCGGATTGTAAGGCACACCAATCTTTGCAGGAGTAATGGCGAAAGAAGCTGTTTCGGTACCTATTAATAAATCGCAGACAAAAGCCAAATCGCAGGCACCACCCCAAACACTCCCTTCTATCATCCCGATAACCGGACCGGGATAATACTGAATAGCTCTTATGGTTTGCTCGATAGGTTCATTATAGGAAAGTGGGTCTCGGCCCGGTTCCGGCAATTCATCAATATCGAAGCCCGCTGACCATACTTTGACTCCGGGATTTGCTCTTATGATTACAACTCGAATCTTATGGAACTTAAAGTCATCTAAAGCAAGAATTATTTCGTAAAGCATATCCCTGCAAAGTGCATTTCTTTTTGCATCATTATTGAAAGTGATAATTCCAATTGAATTTTTAATGTGAGATTTGATATAATCCATAATTTCTAATTTGTTTTAATAAATAAATACAAAATTATGAATAGTAAAGGTAAATTTGATAATAATATTTTTATAGTTTAATCAGACCTATTCTATAAACAAAAATCCCTCGATAGAGGGATTTTTGTTTTGTTGTCATTTCTGCGTATGTAGGAATCTATATATTTCTGTAGAGTTGCTCTCAGTCCTCTCTCTACATAACACTTTATAATTTCACGAATTTAATTATTTCTTTTTTATTTCCATAATCAAGTATTAAAATGTACTGACCAGAAATTAATCCTGAAATGTCTAATTGTAAATTATTTCCCGAGGTATATCCTTCCCAAAGTAATATTTCATTCCCTTTTAAATTTACAGCTGAGATTTTACCTGAAAATTCTTCTTTTAATTCCAATATTAAATTTGAATTTGCAGGATTTGGGAATGCCTTTATCTTACTTTCCGTAATTGTCTTAACAGAATTAAATATATTTTTATATTCCGTTCTTATTACACCGTATGTTTTAGAACCGGCAAAGAGAAAATCACCTACTCTACAGAAAGAATTTATTCCATCGGAAATACCAATATAGTGCGATGTATATTCAGGCTCCCAAGTCTCACCGAAATCATACGAAATATAAATACCATTATGATTTGTTCCTGCAAGAATAGTATTTCCCTCAACATAAACTGCATTAATTCTTTGTAAGGCTAAAGAATCAATAGGAGTAATTCTCACCCAATTTTCTCCCCAGTCATTTGACCTGCAAATACCTCCTCCAAAGGTTGAGGCATAAAGAAATCCTTCGAAATATTGTAATCCGTATATTGCTTGAAAGCTTATACCATTATTTCTTTCGTGCCAGCTTTCACCATCATTCGAAGACATCCAAACTCCGATATTATTCATGCCAAGAAATATTTTATCATCAATAATAAGAAATTTATTTGTAGTTAAATATTTCTTCCAATCCGGTAAATCAACAAAATTTTCTTTAATTTCCCAAGGTGTAGAATCTGAAATTTTTGAACGACTCAAACTAACTGTTCCACCAACAAAAACAAAATCGTCTTTGATTCCAACGATAGTTCTTAAGTTTAAAGATGAATCTCCAATTCCTTCAATATATTGACTCCAGTTATAGCCAAAGTCGGTTGACTTTAAAACGGGCTTGCGACTTGCAACTCCCACAAATACAACATTATCATTGGCTGCAATACTCATCGCACCGGCAGTCATAAAATCGGTGTTGATGTACCATGTTTCTCCATGATCAGTACTTATGTCAAGATTCATGTTATCAGTCATGTATAAACGATTACCATATAATGTTAACTGAACTGCTAACATAGATGTCCCATTTGGTGGATTTTTCTGTTGCCAAAATGGATTTGATAATAATGCGTAATGCGTGAAGGCAATAAATAAAATTACCCAATGCAGCAAATTTTTAGTTTTCATCATCGCCTCCATTTACCATAAAAACAGTGGATTAGTGCAACCGGCTGTACATTCTGAATTCATCACCATTGTTACTGTATAAGTAATACCCAATATATCAACAGTATCATTTACAGATAAACAAGGTGGACCGGATGGATTAACCGGACATGGTTCTGATAGTTGACTCGGTAATCGTTCCCATATAGTTTCATCGTATTGATTCTGGCAAAAGAGAAAATCTGTGTAACAACAAACTTCATCATTGCATATTTTAGGTACATATACAACTGCATCAGGTTCGCCCGGTGCAGACAATCGTGCACCACATACTTTTTTACAACTTGCAATTGCATATTTCCTAAAACGCATTTTCTCGGGGCAAGGGAATTGGCTCTTAATACTTTGGAAAAGAACAGAGTCTAAATCCTTATATAAGGTTATTTCCAAGGCATCGTAATTTGATTGATCTAATGGATTATTGATACATCCATTATCACTTGGAGGTGGTTCAGGTGGACCGGGATGTAAGAAACATATTAAATCAGGACAATCGTATATGTTTACTTTGATGTAATTTAGGTCAATAAAAACAGTAGGTTCTGGGCAATCACATGTTTTCATCCTATAGAAAACTGTGATATCGCATGTAATTCCTTGAAAATTAACTGGTATTGTTATATTTCCTGTAGTTTCAATACTACAATTACTACACAATGCAAAATCTTGTTGATAACAAGAAGTAAATGGCCTTCCAAGACTTGTTTGAGAATAAACAAAACTACTCCCAAACATCAAAAGAAATGCAAATATGTAGTATATTTTTATAATGCGTTTCATTTTTTTACCTTCAATTTAATTTATTCGTATTCTCTTTTCATTACGAAATAGAGTTTAATTAAGTTATACTCCAAACATCTTAAGTCTAAAACTTGATTTCAAGTTTTTACTGGAGTGGGTATCGCAAATTACATTAAACAAGGCTTAAGACGAAAATATAAGTTTGCAACCCTTTGTATTTCGAATTCATACTCACAATAGAGGACATACAGTTTAGTGGTATATTGTGAAGTAAATTGTATATCTTGAAAATGATTTATTTTAAGGTTTGTTTCCTCATTTAAAACAATAATTGAAGAATCAAAGATTTTTTCTTTGATGAATTTAATAGGAGTTATTTTCGAAATATTATAATGTTTATTAGTAGGTTTTGCCCACTTTGACGGCTCAGCGGACATCTTATCGCTAATAATGAATAAAAATGCAGCTATTAAACAATATGTAAAAACTCTTTTCAAATAATTCCATAATTTAATTAAAAAAAAAAGTAAAAAAGTACGGTTGAAAAATCAGCCGGACCTTCTAAATCAAATTGAAACAAATCTCAATACATATCTAACCTTGGGAATAATATTTTTAAACATTGGATAAAAATTTCGCCACATTGTTTTATACAACTGTTATTTCCTTGACCACACATATTCAAGCACAAATTGTAAGCATCATAACAAATTCTAAGGTTTGGATCTACAGCAGTCATTTGAATATAACTACCAGAATCGCCTGCTCCAAGTATGTATCCACATTGATAATGAATACAATTTATTGAGTTATTATTTCCAACATTTAACGTTGTCCATGCGTTACCATTATCATCAGTTTGATATATTAAACCATTATCAGCACATACTACAATAGAACTATCAGAAAATGCAACTAGAGAGGTGAAATTAACTCCTGATGAAGTTTGTGGCGGTGCAATTGAATCCCAACTTTGTCCCCCATTTGTTGTTTTACAAATTAATTTATCTTCGCCAACAACATAACCGACTAAGCTATCTACAAACTTTAATGACAATATATTCTTATTGATGTTAATATTCGAAGATTGCCAATTAGTGCCTTGGTTTGTTGATTTTGAGATAAAACCTCCAGTACCCCCAACATAAATTAAATTACTATCTGACTGGAAAACGTAGATAGAATTTAACGAATTAACAATAAAATACTGATAATTCACACTCCAATTACTGCCGCCATTCGTTGTTTTTAAAATAATTCCATTATTTCCAACTGCCCATCCAAGATCTGAATTTGAAAATCTTATTTGATTTATTCTGGACTGGATTTGCATATTCATATCATCCCAATTTTGTCCTCCGTCAATTGTTTTTGCTGCTTTTCCATTATCTCCAGCTACCCAACCAACCAGAGAATCAATAAAAAATATTGAACGTAAGTTTACATAATTTGAACTTGATATTACATTGTTTATTCTTTGCCAAGACTGACCGTTGTTTGATAAAAATACTACATTACTATCTGCACAGATATTGTTTCTCATATCTTCACTAATAAAGCAAGAATTAAGATTAATGTTCGTATTCAATGTCTTGGTTGTATCAGTTTGGGAAAATAAGATAGTAGGAAAAAAAGCAAGAATTAACAGCATTACTCTAAAAAAGCAAATTTGAAAATGATTTTTCATTTCAACCTCAATTTTTTTTTCAAAATTATTAAAATAAAATTTATTGACAAAATAATTTTTTTAAATGTATGTATTAGTAATCAGCCGGTCAGAGGTTCAAGTCCGTCAAGTGGCTCTCGTCGAAAAGCCTAGAAGTTCATCGGGGCTTTTTTTATGCAATTTTATAAACTATTTCAGACTTCGATTCATCTTTCATTAGATTTGCAGCAGATAGAAGTTATGTATATGTATAATACAAATGTTTGGCTAAAGGAGCGTGAAAGACTGAAGGGAAAAATTGATTTAACCAACCATAATAGTATCGGTCTTGTAATGATATTCAGGCTCTTTACTTGGTTTATAGAATGCAAGGAAGAAATTGAGGAAACCTACCCTGCCAATGAACATAAGGAGAATTATTACTATTTTGCTGCCGCTTTGCAGATAAGGTGTAACATTTCGGGAAAGTCCTACAGTGCTTGCTGCAGATACTGCCTCAAAAACTAAGTCAAGCGGTTGCATATTATTTTCAATAATTAATAAAACTAAAATACCAATAGAAAGTGCCCCTATATTTGCTAACAGCACTTGGAAAGCATTGTTTATATTTTTTGGAGAAATCTCACGGTTAAATATTTCCAGCCTTTCTTTGCCACGAATAGTGTTAAAAAGTGAAAGGAAAATCAGAGAAAAAGTAGTAGTTTTAATTCCTCCACCGGTAGAACCCGGAGAAGCACCTATCCACATAAGGAATATCACAAAAAAGGCTATAGAAAAACTTAAGCCCTCAGAAGCAAGTGTATTGAATCCTGCTGTTCTACTTGTTACTGATAGAAACAATGAATGATAAAGATTGAAGAAAAAACTGCCTTTTGTAAATCCCTGGAATTGAAACAACAAGAAGATAATAATTCCTCCTCCAAAAATTAAAACAGCAGAAGTTATCAGTACTAATTTTGATGAAGCCGAGAGATGTGTTCTCGAAAATTTCTTTAAATTTTTATGTGTATCTCTGCGTAAATATGATGATAAATCCCAAAGAACAGTGAATCCTAATCCACCTAAAACTATCAGAACCATTATGTTTAATGTGTAAATTGGATTATTCAGTACAAATTTTTCCATCATCCCATTTTGCAAAATAGAAAACCCTGCATTACAAAATGCTGAAACAGAATGGAATATAGATTGGAAAGCTAGGTCACCCATGCCATTATAGTTAACCGGGTCGGAACTTATATACAAAATTACAGCACCAATAAGTTCAATAGTTAAAGTAAAGAAGAAAATTCTCCAAATCAACTTGGCAATTGTTCCTGCATTCAATTGACTGAAAAATTCTTTCATCAGGAAACGTACCCTCACACTTAATCCACCGGAAACAATTGCAGCAAAAAACGTTGTGAGTGTCATCACTCCTAATCCACCTATTTGAATTAGCAGTAAGATAATAATTTGGCCGAATAATGTAAAATGCGTAGCAGTGTTATTCACTACCAGTCCTGTTACGCAAACAGCACTTGTACTGGTAAATAGAGCATCCAGATAAGAAGTTGAAGCACCTGCAATAGTGGCTTTAGGTAAACTTAAAAATATACTGCCGGTGAAAATGATTGTAGCAAAACTTAAGGCAAAAAGTGCAGATGGGTGTAAGTTCAATTTCAGTAAAGAATCAAGATACTTTGTGGATTTTATAAAGAAAGTACCAATAAGAATTATATTCAGTATAGTCAAATTAATGCTTTGCAATTCTGTTGTTGACAGTCGTTTAAAGAAATAAGAAACAATATTTTGGAAAAATGTAATGTCGAATAAAAGGAAAATAAAGAGAAAAGAAACAAGAATTTCAAACCATCTTTCAATCAAATGTATTTGCTTTTTGGGTGCAAAATAAAATCTTGCAAGCTCTTGAAATATAAATATCAACATTACTATATTTGTTCCGGTTGACAGCACGTGCAGGGTTTCTTTCGAAACATAAAATCCAATTGTAGTGATAAGTGAAATAATCGAAAAACCAACTGTCAGCCCTAGAGCAATTTCGGAAAAGATTTTTACTTTTCTAACTATATATCTTAATGAATTATTCATCTATTTATAAGTTTTCGATTTTTCAAATTCAAAAATACGAATTTCTTTCTTTATTCTCCTAAAAATTACAATTAAGATGATATGCATAAATTATGCCGTTTTACTCATCAAAGAGTAACATTACATTTTCGATATCCCAGCGGTCCTTTACTTCAATTTCATTTTTGAAAATCTTGAATTTTTCTGCGGGTACATACGGGAATGCTAAACCACAATCGTACTTGCCATTCATATTCTCATCGCAAAATGTTTCCAAATGATATTTCCCGGGTTTCACTCGCTCGAATTTCCATTTGCCGTCAGTATATTTATCAGTTTGATATACATCCTTCCCGTCATTTGAAATAAGTTGCAAAACTAATTTCCCGTACCCTGATTTATCCAGCAGCATGCCACTCACAGCAGGATAAGTTCTCCAGTCACCTGTTTGGAAATCAAATTTAACAGTTGTATCTTTCAGTTGATGACTGAAAACATTTTTCACCAGAGATTCATTGAATTTCAAGCGGTACCAGCTTTCGGAGAGCAATTCAGCTTTTGGTAAAATTATTATTGAATTCGGATTTTCTTTAACTACCTCAAAATCTACCATGGAACTATCTGTCAACCTTATAAAATCAAAATACTTCGCTGACGAATCCAATTGAATCGGCATATTGAAAGTAAATGTAAACGAATGGTCGTACATAATTTTACGAATGCTGTCCTTCAGTGGAATATAATTTTGAGAAAAAGAAAAATCATTTTTATTAACTCTGGAAACAAAGACATAATTTCCCTTTTGCAGCCATACATCGGATGTATCTTTTATCAGTGAATCTTTTCTCACTTGCAACGTTAAATCATTTTGCAATGATAAAGAATCAGCAAGTTGAAAAAATAATTTTCCGGAGATAGTTGAATCCAAAAAAATTGCTGAAAATTCAATATTTTTCCCGGAAGTAGAATCGTAAAGTCCGAAATATTCTTTAATTTCAGATAAATCAGATTTATTGAAGAATGCTTTCTGAAAAATTATTGATAAAAATTTATTCTGATATAATTCTGAGCTTACAATTTGATTTGGAGCAATATTCGGATATTGACCGAATTTAATTTTCGCATTTTCCGATACCCCATTTTTCACAACAAAATCATTAGCAGTTGTACCAAAAAAGTCAGATGCTGGATGGAATAAATTATCTTTAAAATCAGACTTTACCGCTATCAAACGAAATTCTCCATCAGGTAAAGCACGAAGTGTGAATGCACCATTTGTACCAACCTGCGTTTTGAATTCAGCAATCACATTCTCTGGATTCAATGTGTCGATATTCTTATTATCTTTCCTGTAACCATAAATAAAAGTACCTTCAATTTTCTCACCATAAAGCATTCCGTCAATTTTACCTGTGTCAATTTTTTCTCCGGTAGAAAAGGTAACTGCAAAAGCAGAATCCGGTTTATTGCCTTTCAAATCTGTGTATTCAGTTCCTAATAAAAATGAATAAGTCGTATTACTTTTGAGAGTGTCCAAAAATTCAACAGAAAGCTTAGTACCACTCCAGCTATATCCCATAGTAATAGGTGGAGAAATGGAGATATTCTGCACCACTTTATTTCTATCGGGCCACTCGGAAAAGGCAATTTGAATTTCTTCACCGGCAAAATTGCGTGTCATATCTAATGGCATAGCATCAATGACAGACGGAGGAATAGAATCTTTCGGTCCACCTGAGGGTGGTTGAATATTTGCACAATCTGTGAGAGAAAGCAATGCACCTAATAATACAGAAAGTAATAATATTTTATAAAAAATACTTATTTTCATATTTTTAATATTTGTAAAAAACTAAATTAATATATTAAGGTCGATTATTTTTTATTAAATGATGAATTTTCCGAGAAAATATTTGAATTATATGGGAATAAACGTATTGAAGAATTTCTTGAAAAGAATTTACAAGAGAATTGCTAATTTCATTGAAGTAATTGACAGGCACAATATCTTCATGCTTGCCGCCGGGATTTCCTTTAATATATTTCTTTACTTTATCCCCTTGATTTTAATTGCAATTTATTTTGCAATCAATTTACTGGATGCGCAAATGGTGGATAATACCATTCAAAACTTATTTCTTGAATTTTTACCTGATACAGAAAATACTTATGTGATAATTTATGAAGTGCTCACAGAAATATCTGCAATTCAAAAAGGAAGCGGCACCTCAGGTTTGATTGGTGTGATTACCACACTTTGGTTATCCTCTCTTTTCATTTCAGCCATCAGAAGCGGATTGGATAGAGTTATGGAAGTGAAACAGCATAAAATATTTCTTTTTTACAAACTCAAAGATATACTGCTAACCTTAATTTTTCCATTTTTGATTATACTTTACTCAATATCTATCCCATTTTCTGCAATTCTGATTAATTTCTTCAAAGATTATATTCCATTTATCAAATGGGGCTTTGTAGAGTCATATGCCGATGAAGCAATTGCCATTACTTTTTCGATTCTGCTGTTTTACTTTATGTATAGATTCATTCCTTCACATGCACGCAAAGGGAAATTTTCTCTTTTAGCAGCAATTATAGGTAGTATCCTAGTTTTCATGGCACGTCAAATCTTTAGCTGGTACTTAGTTTCCATGAGCAAATACGGTACTTTTTACGGGACTTATGCTACAATTGTTGCAATAGCATTATGGGTATACTATTTTTCATTTATAATGTTATTTTCTGCAGAAATTGCAAATCTTTTCTTCCCTGATAATGGCGATATCCAAAAAAAAGAGCCTGAAAAAAAAGTTTCACAAATTCTTGAATAGTTAATACAGAAAAATATTTGCACACTTTATTTAATATTTAAATAAAAATTATTAAATTGCTTTTTTCAAATTTTATTCATCGGAGGATTGATGAAAAAACTTTCTATTTTGTTTTTTGCATTTGCAATTTTAACTTCAGTATCCACATCTAAAGCTGAAGATACATTCCATATTTATGGATTTGCGGACACCTATTTTGCAACCGACAATTACTACGTACCACAAGGTTCAGAATATAGCTATATGAGGCCGATAGCAATGAATAATTCAAAAGAAAGTACTTTTGGATTGAATATTGCACAATTGTGTATTCATGGCAATTATGGCGATGCTCGTGGACATGTAGTATTGCATTTTGGGGAAATGGCTTCGATGGCTTCTTCGGCAGGCGGAAATTCTACAATTCAACAAGCTAATGTTGGATTTAGAATTTTTGATAATTTCTGGGTTGATGCAGGTTTATTCACTACTCACATTGGTGACGAAGGTTTCTCGCCTGCACACAATTGGCTTTCTTCATACTCAATCGTAACAATGAATCAACCTTTCTTCCAAAGTGGTGTTAAATTTGGATATGAAGGTGAAAAATTCACTGGTCAAATTCATATCCTGAACAGAAACGGTGATTTCGAAGAAAACAATTGGAACAAAACTTACGGAGTTTACTTGGCATATAAGATACTCGAAAATTTCACTTTATCTTATGGCAATTTACTAGGTAATGAAAATGCTTCAGCACCTAAAAATCCTTATTTTGTCATGCTCCACAATGTTTGCTTCGATTGGGAAGCTATGGAAAATTTTGCAGTAAAAGGCGAAGTTGACTTTGGATCACAGCAATTTAAAGATGCTGATGCAATTGATTCTGATTTAGGAATTGCAGCTCAAGCTCGTTATAAATTCAATGATAAATGCTCAGCGACTCTCCGCTTTGCTATGTTATCAATGACTGAAGATGATGGTAGCGAATCAACTACTAATTCAATGAATCAAATTACTTTGGGTGCTCAATACAAACCAACCAAGAATACATATTTCAAATTGGAAGGTTCTATGTTCTCATCTGATAACGAGAATGCATTTCAACATGTAGATAATGAAACATCTGGTTCAATGATGGAACTTATTCTGAATTTTGGTGTATTTATTAAGTAAGTAGATTGTGTTTTGAATAGATATAAGAATCCCCGGTGTTTGCATCGGGGATTTTTCATTTTTATTTATTCAGATTTATTTCTACTCTACGGTTTTTTGAGCGGTTTTCTTCTGTATCATTCTGCGTCACAGGTTGCGAAGCACCAAAGGATTTTACGATCATTTTTTTATTTACACCCTTTTTGGTAAGATAATCCTTCACTGCATTGGCTCTTTTGTACGCAAGGTCTTTATTGTATGAATCAGTTCCACGATTATCTGTATGACCTGATATTTGGACTGTGATTTCGCCTGCATCCTTTAAGAAGTTTACTAATCTATCCAGTTCAAAGAAACTTTCCGGTTTAAGGTCAAATTTATCAAAATCGAAGAAAAGATTATTAATTGTAATAGCTGTTTTATTCTCCTTCATTTCTTCCAGTGAAGTGAGAGTAATATTGAGTGTTATGCTCGTATCTTTTTTGAATTTAGTCAAATCAATATTACCGGAAGTCGGGTAAAATCCTTTTTTTTCCGCATAGAATCCGTAATTTTTTCCAAGAGGTAATACAATAAAGTAATTGCCTGTTTTAGGATTTGATTTAAGAATTCCCAAATTTTCTCCTGTAGCAAGATTTTGCCATTTAATATCGGCCGCAAGCGGTTTTCCGTCATTCGACAGTATATGCCCCCGAATTGATGCAACTGCTGCAGGTTTATACATGCCAGGCAAAGTAACAGCATACAAATCCAGCCCTCCGTTGCTGTCTTCACGATATCTTGAAGAAAAATATGCAGTATCTCCCGTTAAACCAATTTTATAGCCCCAATCATCATCTGCGGAATTAATATATCTTCCGAGATTAACCGGTTCACTCCATTCTTTCCAAGAAGAATCACTTAATCTGACTGATTTAAATACGTCCATATGACCTAAGCCGGGATGACCATCTGAACTGAAATAAAGAGTCTTTCCATCAGGATGCAAAAATGCTGATCGTTCGGAAAATGGTGTATTCACAGCAGGACCCAAATTAATCGGTTCGCTCCATCCATCTTCTGTTTTCAGAGATACATAAATATCCATATTCCCATTCACTCCACCATGAAAATAAGTTCCATAAGAAACTTGCTCGCCTGATTCATTTGGTCTGTCCGAAGTAAAAAGCAGTGCTTTTCCATCGCTTGTGAGATAACCGGACTCATCCTGGTAAGTGGAATTTATCGGCATTGGATAATGGTATAAATTTCCCCAGCCTTCTTCAGTTGCAGATGCTGAATATATATCAAATAATCCGAAAGTTCCTGCAAAATTTCCGGAAAGGAATAAAGTATTTCCATCCACCGAAACATTATCAATTGTTTCATTTGCTTCTGAATTAATTGGTAGTCCTAACGAAACAGGATTGCTCCATGTCTCTCCCTGATTAGTGGAAATGAAAACATCATTACCACCCATTGAGCCTTGCCTTTGACCGGAAAAAAAGAGATATTTTCCGTCAGGAGTCGGATTCGGATCCCATTCATCCTGACTTGAATTAATATTCTTCGGCAAATGAATAATTGTCACATTGTCTTCTTTTCTGGAAAGAACTTCAATTACTCCATCGAACTTACGTTCAAGAGCAGGATATAAAGGTTTGAAATTTTCAAAAGCTGCAAGTGCTGAATCGAATTGCTGCTCTCGAATGAATTTTTCCGTATATCTCTGAACGGCAATAAATCCGTCTTCTGTGTTCTTAATTCGTATAGCAAGATTATTATATAATTTTCTTCTTTCCTCTTCCGGTGATTGAACAAGTGCTAATCTGATTAAATTTGTTTTTTCCTGTTCAATTTTAATGGAATAATTTGGAAAGAGATTTTCATAAAGGTAAAAGACCTCAAGAGCAACAATATAATTTCTGCTTTGGTAATGTATCCTTGCTATATGGACTACAACGCTATAAGCATCCTGCGAAGGAGCATATTTGCGAATATAAGTATCCCATTCTTTGAAAGTCTCCGGATTTAATGGTTTGGATAAATTTGGTTTTAATTGCTGTGAATAAACATTTACATTAGGAAAGAGTATAAAAAAAGAAATTAAAAGAAAAATAAATTTCAAATGATTCGGTATGGAAAAAAAGTTCATTCTTGCAAAAATTTTTGAGAAAAAAAATTAAAAGTAAATATTATTAAAATATTATTCGTTAAATTTACGAATAAAGAATTATCAAATTGAAAAAATCGTTAAAAATATTAATTTTTATACCTTTTATTCTCTTTGTTTCTGCGTGTCAGACAATAACTACCAGATACGAAGAGCAATCATGTCCGGAGCCTCAAATAGTATGCAGTCCCAAGAAATACACCGGCATCGAAAGGGATACTTCCGAGATGGTCGCAAAAATTCAGGGGTGGCATTATCGAGTTGAGGAAGTTCAACAATTGAATACTTCAGGAAATGAATGGGCAATTTCATTCAATAAATCTACTCCTTATCTCACAATCAGTGATGGAGATAAAAATTCGGTTCTTGTCTGCAAAGCTTTAAACTTTAATAAAATACTTCCCCAGAAAACATTCCAAAATCCTGCATTCGGAAGCTATGGATTTCCGGTTTTCCGAAAGAATAAAGTTTATTACAGCTATGTAGAAGATAAATCCAAACGTACAATTAATGAATTTTTCGACTCTACCGGAAGAGTTCTTGTCCCGATAGAAGAACAGATTGGTCAGGCAGAACTTTATTCCTCAGATTTTAAGATAAATGAAATAAGCAATCCTGAAAGAATCGACATTTACGATAGACAAGTAAGCGATTGGTATTCGCAACCTGCATTCACTTCCGACGGACATATTATGTTTTTCGCAAGTGACAGAAAAGGTTCGCTTGGCGGGGTGGATATTTGGATGGCTTATATCAATAATGGTAAAATGTCAAAACCGATTAATTGCGGGAATTTAGTCAACACTGAATGCGATGAAATCACACCTTTTGTAAGTGAAAATGACAAGAAACTCTATTTTGCAAGCTGTGGTGGAGAAACTTTGGGAGGTTTTGATATTTTCAGCGTTGAAATTTCAGATTTACTCAATGAAAGCAGATTAGCATCTACAGAGGAATTAGAAAAACTGAACTTCTTCACAAAAAGGGAAAATATACGTGGTCCGTTTAATACTAAGTATAATGAAATTTCTCCTTTCGCTGTTGGAGTAAATGATTCCTTATTTTACTATGCATCAAATCAAAATCAAGTTTCTACAAGTACAGATAAAGGTGGATTCGATATTTTCGTGAGATATAAAGTTTATATTGATAATAAACAGGAAAAAGTGAATATTACACAAAATGAAATAAATATACAACCAAAAGAAGAGGTGAAAATCGAAACACCAAAAACTGATTGGTTCTATAAATTGGAAGGTACTGTTTACGAGAAAAAAAATAATAATCCTATAGATAACGCAGAAATAATTGCTGAAGAAAAAATCGGCACAAAGAAAAATTCTGTAAAAACTGATAAGCAAGGAAATTACTCAATTCCTATGATTAGGAATGAAGAATATTTAGTAACGGCAACTGCGAGGGATTTATTCCCTCAAAATGTGAAGATATTTGTAGGGATGGATGATACGACCAAAATTGTTCATCAGAATTTTTATTTACCGGAAATATATACTTTGCGTGTGAATTTCCCGACAGATGTTTATGACCAGCCATATCGCTATGTGCTTGACAGCACAGGTACTGAAAGCAATGTACTTTGGCAGGAAGATATATCTTCTCTTGCAGAAAATATTATTCAAGGGAAGGACAATATTGTGAAAATTATCCTTGTAGGCCATACAGATGATGTTGCAAGTGATGAATATAACCAAAAGTTAGGCGAAAGAAGAGTTAATTTCGTCAAAAATGAACTAATAAAGCAAGGAGTGCCATCTGAGCTTTTAGAAGTACGCTCTGCAGGAGAAAGTGAATTGCTCCCACGATGGCCGAATGAATCAGTTGAAATGAATAGGAAGCGCTGCAGGAGAGTTGTTTTGGAAAAAGTATTGAAATAAGATTTATTAAAAATTATGGAAATCAGAAAAATATGACACCCTTGAAATTTTTGTGGATACTTGTATCCGGTTTTATTTTAATTTGCTTAGTATTGTTTTTCTACATTCAAAATATCGTTAGTAACGGTATGCCTTCGATTTATGAATTAGAAAATCCAAAATTGAATTATGCAACACAGATTTATTCCAGTGACGGACATCTTATTGATAATTTTTTTGTGGAAAGAAGGGTAGATTTGCAATATGAACAAATTCCCGAAAGCATGATAAAAGCGCTCATTGCAACCGAAGACAGAATTTTCTACAAACATTGGGGTGTGCACGTTACCAGGATATTCAAGGCAGCACTCAAAAACATTTTTTCAGGAGGCAGACCTGAAGGTGCTTCTACTATTACAATGCAGCTTGCACGAAATTTGTACCTGAATCAGGACGTAAAATTATCTCGTAAAATTCGTGAAGCATTCACTGCATTGCAAATTGAAAGAAATTATACTAAAGAACAGATTTTACAGCTTTACCTGAATTCTGTTTACTTCGGCAGGGGTGCTTACGGATTGAACATTGCTTCGAAAGTATTCTTCGATAAAACTCCGCAAACTCTCACTATCGGGGAATGTGCCACGCTTGTTGCAATACTGAAAAATCCCCATGGATATGACCCATTCCTTTTCCCTGATAGAAGCTTGCAAAGAAGAAATTTAGTACTAACTTTAATGCTTAAACAGGATTATATAACTCCAGAGCAATTTATAAAGTCAGCAGAAGAACCTTTACTTCCAACTTCCACAAGAGAAGCTAACAGTAAAGGAAGATTTGACAGACTACTTGCACCACATTTTGTAGAAATGATACGCCAGGATTTACGTGAAGATAGCAGATTAATCAATCATGACCTTTATCGTGACGGATTAGTGATAAAAACTACATTGAATTATCAAATTCAAAAATATGCTAACCAGGCTGTCGAAGAGCATATGAAGGAATTTCAGGCATATTTCGATTCAAAATGGAAATGGTCAAAAAATCAGGAATTATTATCAAAATTGATTGAAAAAGCCATTCGTTCAAATTCACGTTATCTCGCAATTAAAGGAGCTGAAAGAGATAAATTAGCAAATACTTTAAGAAATAGTGAAAAATTCATTGATTCGGTGAAAAATGCAGCTACAACAATTCAAGTCGGACTTGTTGTACTTGATGTTAAAACAGGAGATATAGTTGCAATGGTTGGTGCTTCTCCGAAATTCATCAATCAAAATCCTGCAGCCAAATATTCATTGAATCACGTTACACAAATTAAACGTCAGCCGGGTTCTTGTTTTAAACCATTTATTTATGCATCTGCTCTTCAGAAGGGATTGAATCCATTTTCAGAAATAGAATGCGGACCATTTTCAATAGAATTATCTACTGGTGAAATTTGGGCACCATCCGGTTCAGGTTCATGTGAACCCGGAGATACAAGGTCACTCGCATCTGCTTTGGCAGGTTCTATTAATTCAGTTGCAGCTAGATTAATAACACAAGTAACAAATCCTGAAGATGTTGTGAATTTGGCAAAAAGAATGGGAATTACTTCGCCTCTTGGTGCATATCCGGCTTTGGCACTTGGTGCCGGCGGAGATGTTTCACCATTGGAAATGGCACATGCATTCAGTACTTTTCCCGGATTTGGAACAGTTGCCAAAATTCGCTTCCTTCGTGAAGTTGATGACCATTACGGTAATATTTTAATCAAACAGGAAAGAAGACCTGTTATCACCAGAGGAATAATTGCTGATTCCATTGCAAGCGATATGATTTATATGATGCGTGGAGTTATCAATTCCGGTACTGCAACAGTAATAAAACAATATCTGAGCAATGTGGAAGGAGCAGGCAAAACAGGCACAACCAATGACGCCGCAGATGCCTGGTTTACCGGATACACACCTGAATTGGTTTGTGCAGTATGGCTGGGATTTGATGACAAAAGAATTAACTTCGACTGCTTGGGTGGATATGGATACGGAGGTCGCACAGCTGCACCAATTTGGGGCAGATTAATGTCGAAAATTTACCGTGATCCAAATTTACCTTATAAATTGAGGACTTTCAGCTTACGACAAGCTAGATTTGGTATTGCTCCGCAAGGACCAAATTTTCCCCAGGAATAATAAATTAAATAGCATACTTTAAGTAATTTTCTTATATAATTATTATTGCTATATAATGTAAGTTTATTAATTTTGTAATTCTATATTTTTTTAAATCAATTTTTTTAATAGGAAAATGGGTACTTTAACTAACATAAGAAAAATGTCACCATATTTGCTTGCAATTTTTGCTATAGTCTTTATTGGCTTTATGGTATTAAGTGATGCAGATGTAACTAATTTAATAAAACAAGACCAAACATTGCAAAAAGCAGTAATAGGCGAAGTAAATGGCGAAAAAATTCTTTATAAAGATTATGAAGAAAAAGTTCGTACACAAATGGAACAGGAAAAGTCACAAATGCAGGATCCCAATGCAGAAGTTGATGAAACCCGCATTCGTCAGCAAGTTTGGAGCCAGATGGTAGATAATATCATTATCAATCAGGAAGCTGAAAAATTAGGCATAAAAATCACAGCAGAAGAAGTTCGTGACGAAATGATTGACAATCCCCCTGATTACTTGAAACGTTCCTTTACTGATTCGTCTGGCAATTTTATGCGTGATGTTTATTTGGAACTCGTAACGAAACCGGAAAATTATGTTAAGTATCTTGGTGACCCAAGCAAAATTTCCCAAGAAGAAAAAGATGCGGCAGTAAATCGCTTACGTTTGGATTTGAGACAAGTTGAAGAATATGTTATCAAAAACAAATTATTTTCAAGATTACAAAAAACAATCAGTAATTCCAGTTCATTCATTTCTCCATCTTTTGCGGTAGAAAAATATCGTTTGGACAATATGACTGCTGACCTTAAAGCAATCGTTTTCCGTGCAGGTACAGTGAAGCCTGCATCAATAAAAGTTTCTGATGCTGAAATTAAAAATTATTACGAATCACATAAACAATACTACACTCAAGATGCTCAGGTTAAACTGAAATATCTTAATTTTAAAATTCAACCTTCAAAAGAAGATTCTGCACGTTCTGTGAGAAGTATAAACGACATCTCTATGTCTTTAGCTTCTGCTCAGGATGAAATGTCAAAAGACAGTATCTTCGATCTTAAATTAAGTGAATATGGCGGAACAACATCTGAATTTACTCCTGTAAATCAGATTGACCAAAATGCTTTTGCATTTATTAAAGATTTCACAAATGGTCAGATTGCTGGACCTATCAACGCCCAGGAAGGTGTTTCCTTCTACAGACTTGATGAACGCCGTCAGAGTGAAACTCCAACAGTAAAAGCCAGCCACATTTTAATAAAATTCAATGATAATCAAGATAGTGCATTTGCAGTTGCTCAATCACTTTTGGCAAGAGCAAAAAGTGGTTCAGATTTCGCTGAATTGGCTCGTGAATATTCCGAAGATAAAGGTTCCGGAACTCAAGGCGGAGATGTAGGATATTTCGGGAAAGGACAAATGGTGCAGCCTTTCGAAGAAGCTTGCTTTGCTGCAAAAATTGGAGATATTGTCGGACCTGTTGAATCCCAATTTGGTTACCACATAATTAAATTGACAGACAAAATTAATGATGAAATCAAATATAGCAGTATAGTAATTACTCCGAATATTTCTAACGTTACAAAAAATACACTGTACCGTGAAGCATATTCAATTCAAAAACAAGTTGAAGGTGGAGAATCTTTCGATAAAGTTGCTGAAAGATTAGGACAAAAAGTACTCGAATCACCATTTTTCACTAATGAACGTCCTATTTTCAATTCTTGGTATTTGACTAATCAAGCTTTCGAAATGGAAATTGGAACTATGATTGAACCAATAGAAATCAAATTCTATGGTGTGATGGTTGTTCAAATAGCAGATAAAAAATCTGCCGGAATTGCTTCTCTTGAAGATAAAAAAGAAGAAATCAAAGAAATTTTGTTGAAGAAAAAACAAATTGATTATCTCAAAAAACAAGCTCAAGAAATTTACAATAAAGTTAAAAATATCGGCGATTTAGAACAAGCAAAATCCCTACTTCCAAACCTTGAAATCATTTCTGTGCCTGACTTTAAAGGTAATGGAAGCTTGCCGGGTTACCCGAAAGATATCGTTCTGAATCAACAAATTCTCAGCAGCAAGGGTAAAGGCCTTCTTACTCCTATCCGAGGTGAACAAGGTTACTATATCATTCAATTGAATAACATTGTAGTGCCTCAATCAAAAGAAATTCAAGAAAAACTTTCAGAATTTGCAACAAATCTTTCAATGCAAACATCTCAAAATGCTTTTAATATTTGGTATACTAAAGTTAAAAAAGATGCAAAAATTGAAGATTTTCGAGCAAAATACTTCAAAGAGTTCTAATCTCTTATAATTTATGCCAATTAGAATAACCGTCGTGATTTAGGTCAGACGGTTATTTTCTTTTATAATAACATTACCGCAAAATAATATGAATCGGATTCATTTTATTTTTTTGTGTTTTGTAACTTTTACTCATTTTTTGTGTTTTAATAGTTGTAGGTTAAATTACTTTTTCATACTTAGAAATAAATCTCTATAATTTGGTTATTTCGGTAGATATTTTCTAACAAGACTAACTCCCTATAGTTTTAAATACCGAGATAACCATTTTTGGAGATTTCTTTTTATATACCATTTATTTACTAACTTTTTATTATATTTGAATTTTGCAGCAGAGAGGAAATAAAAATGTTAGATGAAAAGCCGCTTTCTCCAGATGATAATCAGGAGGAAGATGCTCCAATTGTAAAGGATTTACGGAGTAAATTCAAATTCCAAATTAAAGCAATATCAGTGCTATTAATAATTACTCTATTCTTTCTGATATTAGCCGTTATCTCATATTCACGTTCAGATATAGAGGAAGCAAATATTGGTTTCTTTGATTTATTCGGTTTGATGAATGACAGACCCGATATAATAGCCTTGCAAGCAACTTCTTACAATTGGCTAGGACTTATTGGTGCCTATCTGGCAAACAAATTAATAAATGGCACATTTGGTTATTCTGTTCTTCTATTGCTTTCTACCGGCATATTACTTTCCTCAAGTTTATTTAAAAATCTCAAATTTTCGGCAAATGCAATTCGCCATTCAAGTTTCATTCTTTTATTAATGCTGCTTATTTCCGGCTTCATTGGAAGTCTGCTCCATTTTTCTTGGTTAAACAATATTCCTTTTGAATGGACAGGCAGCGTAGGCTTTTTCATTTCAAGTATGCTCAATGGAATTTTTGGCAATGTAGGTGCATTCCTTATTCTAATGCTCTTAATTTTCTTCACAGTCTTTTATAAAATGAATTTTAAAATTTCTGAAATAACTAAATATCTATTCAATAGAACTGTTGCAGAAATTAAATCCTCCCGAAATAAATCAGATATGCAAAAAGATGAAATTTTGCAGGATGAAGTCTCATCTGATCCAGAGGGAGATCAATCTCAGACTATTTCTTTTGAAAATTCTGCAGAGGAAAGTCCAAGGACAGGAATACCTTATGAAGTAAAAACATCAAAATCCGATGTGAAATTAAATATTCGCATTAATGAATCGGCAAACATACCGGATCCAATAAATACTCATGTAAGTAATCCTGACGGAAATCCATTCGCAGATTCATTGCAAATTATGAAAGATTCTAAAGGGCAGAATAATCCGGAACATACAGATGCTCAGCAACCTTCTCAAACAGGTTTCCGTCCGACAATAACTAATTTGGATCCTTCGAAAATTGCAACCAGTGATCCAACGTTGAAAAAAGAACTAAGCGCTGAAAAAACAGAAACTCAAAGTTCTGTTCCAGATAAACATGTTGTTCATAGCGTTTTACTGGATGATTCTGAAGAAATTCCAACACATACCAAAAATCCTGAAAGTCATATTGAAAATATAAATGTCGATGTTTTCAAACCAGAGCTTGCCGAAGAGGAAGAACTGGAATCATTGATTTATTCAAAACATTCTCAATTTAAACTGCGTTTCAAACCTCCTCATCTTAATTTGCTTGTACCTTCACCGGAACAAGCAGATGTGGACAAGGAAGAGTTGAAATTAAATGCACAACTTTTACAGGAAAAACTCGAAACATTTAAAATTGAAATTACAAATTTAACAGTAACTCCAGGTCCGGTTGTAACTCAATATGAATTTGTACCAGCACCTGGTATTAAAATCAGCAAAATTGAAGCATTGGAAGATGATTTGGCAATGGCTCTAAAAGCACGTGGTATCCGTATTATTGCACCAATTCCCGGCAGAGGTACAATCGGAGTAGAAGTACCTAATTCAAGACCTCAAATTGTCCATTTCAGAGATATCGTCTCAACCGAAAAATTCCGTAAATCCGAAGCTAGACTTCCGTTGGCTCTTGGTAAAACAATCAACGGTGATATATATATACAGGATTTAACAAAGATGCCGCATCTTATGATTGCAGGTTCTACCGGTTCAGGAAAGTCCGTGGGTATCAATACAATCATTAATTCCTTGCTTTACAAAGTTCCACCTGAAGATTTAAAATTTGTGATTGTTGACCCGAAAAAAGTTGAACTGCCTCAATATGCAGCTTTGATTAAGCACTATATGGCAACCTCTCCTGATGTGGAAGATATTATTGTAAGTGATCCGAAAGATGCTGTTTCCATTTTGGAATCAACCGTACTCGAAATGGAAATTCGTTATGACATTTTACGTGAAGCAATGCAAAGGAATATTGGAGATTTCAACAAAAAACTTCTTGAAGGAACTTTACGAAAAAGTGACAAGATGAAATTTCATAAAATGCCTTATATTGTTGTGATAATAGATGAGTTAGCTGATTTGATGCTGACTGCTTCCAAGGAAATTGAAAGACCAATTGCTCGCCTTGCACAAATGGCACGTGCTGTTGGTATTCACATGGTTGTGGCTACGCAAAGACCATCGGTGGATGTTATCACCGGTGTAATAAAAGCCAATTTCCCTGCACGTATTGCTTATTTAGTTGCACAAAAAGTCGACTCCCGTACAATTTTGGATCAAGGTGGAGCTGACCAGTTGCTAGGAAATGGAGATATGCTTTTCCTTCCTCCGGGAATGCCGAAACCAGTACGTGTACAGAATGCATTTATTTCTACAGAGGAAGTCGAAAGAATTGTTGAATACATCGAATCGCAACCTGGTTATCCTGAACCATATATTCTGCCGTCTTATCAACCGGCATCAGGAGATACATCAGACATTGACCCAATGGACCGTGACCCTCTTTTCGAACAGGCGGCTAAAACTATAATTTCGACCGGTCAGGCATCAGTTTCCAATTTGCAACGAAGATTAAGCATTGGTTATGCACGTGCAGCACGCATTATGGATGAATTGGAAGCAAATGGAATCGTTGGTCCACAAAGAGGAAGCAAACCTCGTGATATAATGCTGGACAGTGAATCACAATTGGAAGCATATTTGTAGGAGTATATCTTGGAAAGTTTCGATTGGATGATTGTCGGGCTAGGCAATCCAGGAAGCAATTATCAAAACAACCGCCATAATGTTGGCTATAGTGTTATTCAGCAAATGATTGCTGAAAACAACCTCGATTTGTTCGAAAAAACAAGACATTATTTAACTGCAAAATATACCAAATTCCGTAAGAAAGCTCTTCTTGTCTTGCCGCTTACTTATATGAACCTGTCAGGTGAAGCAATTATACGTGTTTCAATCCAATATGGGATTAAACCTGAGCATATTATTATAATTTTGGATGAATATAATTTCCCTGTTGGTAAAATTCAAATCAAGTCCGGTGGAAGTGATGGCGGACATAATGGTGTTGCTTCAGTTTTGTCCAAATTGGAAAAAAATACATTTTATCGCCTAAGAATGGGAATCGATCATAATTTCGGTCCCGGAGAATTAGTAGATTATGTACTCTCCG
>MHAC01000008.1:69907-71276 GCA_001804565.1 Ignavibacteria bacterium GWF2_33_9
GTATCATTCCATCTTGGGCGCCTCATTTCAACAAGTCTAGGCACCTCCGAGAATTTTTCTGGTTGTCCTATGACTTGCTCTTTTACATAAATATGCCCATCTGGGTTTACTTTATAAGAGTTCAAGATTCTAACATGAGAATTCTCCAAAAGATGAATTCCAGCAACAATTGAATCTCTAATAGTTCCTCCTTTAACATCATTCAATGCATTATAACCGCAAACAACAGAGTCTGATATGGACAAGTTATATGCATCTCCAGTCCCAGCTAATACCCTAGTTATAAAATCAAGCCTATAAACTGCCATAATGAATTTGTCATTCTGAGGCAGGCTTTCAAAATCTTTTTGTCTTTCAATTGGTAAGCTCGAAACTAAGCGTCTTGCCCATTTTTCATATTTACTTTTATCTTCGGGGTACTTTGCATGCCATTCTGCAATTTTATCGTACTCGTGTTGTGGAATAATTTCACTAAATCTTAGTATAGCTTCAAAAACACGCTCAGGCTCGCTTGATAAAGCATCTTGCTCTATCTCTAAAAAGGTTTTATGTCCAAGAATCGTATCGTCTATCGATAAGTTGCTCCACGCATTAGAACCGTTGGCTGCACCCTTAGCAAGAATAAAAGATTTTCTTAGATTTGGGCGAACTGAGTCGGATAATACGAACCAGCCATATAGCACACTACCACTTATTTTTGCGTCAAATGTCTTGTCGAAAACATAATCTCCTTGTAATCTTAAGGAACTAACTCTAGAATTTCTTGCACCGTATTCATGCACGTGTGCTGAAAGGAATTCGCCTTTACCCCATATTGGCTCTACGAGATCGCTTGTTTCTTCCTTCAGTTCTCCGTAGTACTTATAAGGACTACCTTCTAGTAATTTACATAATTCTTGTAATCTAGGAATAAGTTTATTTTTATAATCAATAACGCGGCGTGCAAATAATGACTCAAGGATACTCATTTCATCTCAGGGTAAGAGAGTTCAATTTATAAATTTATGTTCGCAGTATTGGAATAATATTTAAAAAACTTTTACCATCAATCCACCATAAACATCTTGCTGTCCTTTCCAACATCAAAAAAACCCAGCCTTGCACCAATGTCAAGAAAAGCATGCGCATAAACAACTGCGCCAAAGGCATTGACTATGTCACCTTTCTTCTCAAAGTACTTGGCATCTTCATAATACCTTTTGGCTAAATCAAGCAAATCTTCAGCTTCTTTTTTGTGTTTCTCGACGATTTTGACTTTTTTAAGAGCTTCAGAAGTAAGCTTGAAGTATTTTTGGAGTTTGTCGTTTAGGGTTTGCATTTTAAATAGAATTTAATAAAAATAAAACTAAAGATGCTTCCTCAATTCCTT
>MHAC01000009.1 GCA_001804565.1 Ignavibacteria bacterium GWF2_33_9
CAAGATGCTATTCAAATGGGGAGTATCACAGGAGCTTGTGCCAAGTTCAATCTATCATGCCCTTTCAACGGTTCCTGGTCTGCGCAAAGGACGAAGCGATGCACGGGAATCCATTCCGGTTAAACCGGTGCCACAGGAGTACATCGATGCTATCGAGCCATATGTCTCAAGGCAAGTATGGGCATTAATACAACTTCAGCTTTTGACTGGGGCGCGAAGTGGTGAGCTTATTATCATGCGGCCATGTGACATAGATATGTCGGGGAAAATCTGGGTTTACCGCCCTTCTCAACATAAGACACAGCATCATGGACATAACAGAACTATATATATTGGGCCGAGAGGTCAGGCTATTTTGCAGCCGTTCTTATTGCGGCCACAGATGTCATATTGTTTTTCACCAGCTGAGGCTATGGCAGAGTGGCGGCAGAAAAATTATGCCAAGCGCAAGACGCCAATACTGCGAGGTAACAGAGCTGGTACAAATGTCAAAGATACTCCTACAAGGCAAGCAGGCAAACATTATACCGTAACAGGTCTGCAACATACTATTGCAAAGGCAATAAAAAGAGTATTCCGGCCCGAAGGCATGTCTGACAAAGAATACAAAACATGGAGACCTGTGCAGCATTGGCATCCGCACCAGCTTCGGCATAACGCCGCGACGTTCCTGCGTAAAGAGTTCGGGCTTGATACTGCACGCATAATCCTGGGCCATAGGTCAGCGGTTATTACCGAAGTTTATGCTGAGATGGATCAAGGGAAAGCGTTGGAGGCAGTGCTAAGAGTGGGTTAGAAATATATGTATGAATTCATTAGTTATGATAGAATATTTGAACCTTTTTGTGAGAACTTAAAAAATATTTCTTTTTCAAGAAAATGTGCTATAATTATATCTGATTTGAGGATGCATGGCAGAAATCTAGCTTACTAATTAATTTTATATTAATCATATGAACAAACATGACCTATCTAAACTTAATCTCGAAAAAATAGAATTCTACAATAAGCATTATACCGTTGAAGTGGATCGACCACTGATAGACAGTAATCTCATAAAGCTTTCTGACAAAAATATTAATGAGCGAAAATGTCGATTCTGTGGTAAATCTAAATTCGAGGTAACCTTTAAGAACAGAGCACACGCTATACCAGAATTTCTTGGAAACAAATCTATAATAACAATGAATGAATGCGATGTATGCAACCAATTCTTTGCAAGTGAATACGAAGACCATTTAGCCAAATGGTTCGGGCCTATGCGGAGTCTGTGCCAAATCCAAGGTAAACACGGAACCCCAAAATACAAGTCTGAGAAATTTGTTGCGAAAAAAGGCGACAAAGGGATGGAGTTATTTGTAAAAGCAGACAGTACTCTAATGAATTTGAATGACGGTGGTTCCGGAAATTTTAAAATACCTGTTGAAATGGAAACTCAGCCTTATATTCCTATTAAAGCAGCAAAGGCTTTTATTAAAGCAGCTGTTTCTGTTTTACCAGAAGAGCTATTACCTGAATGTGAGAAAACCATACTATGGTTACTTAACAAGGCGAATGTAAATTTTGATAAATTTCCAGTATTCTATGCCTTTACACCTGGTGTTAACCCTTATAAAAATGGAAGGGCTATGATCTGTAAGAGAAAAAGTATCGAAATGGAAATACCATTTTTGTGGTTTATCATTGCTACAACTAATTTTTTATTTCAGATTATGGTGCCATTCTGTAAAAGTGATAGCTGGATTAAATTCGGAACGGAAAATAAATTTAATATAATGTATTTTCCAACCCCATTTACTGAGAAATATGAAACAAAAATTGGCAAAACTGTATGGTATCAAGATGACTGGGCATCTAACATTCCTATTATCCAAAATCGTGAAGCATCTTTTCATTTTGATAGAATAGAAGAGAAACATTTAAACAAAGATCGAACAACGTAAAAGTGTGTATGGACATAAAAACTTAACGATTAGATTTAAATATCTTTTGGTTGACTTTTTTAAAGTAAGTATTTTTATAGAATAAAAGATAAAATGAATTTAAAAGAAGATTTAAAAAATATTTTGATACATGAACTTACCCAACTTGGTGAGAATGTGAGTAAATCTTCCAATATTAAAGAACTTGTGAGATTGCATATTAACTTATTAACAAAACTCATTCATCCACAACCTCGAAAAATTCATAAATCAAAGATTTTCTTAACAAAGGAACAAATTTTACACGAGCCTTTTAAGAAAGCATTACAAGATATATGTTATAAACTAGAAATAGGTATTGATGTTAATGGCCATCTGAGCAAACAATCGACAAACCCAAGTTACAATGATTTGCTTTTAAATGATTGGGCGATCCATCATCTGCATATAAGTAACAAAAAGAAAAATACAAACCAATTATTTTACGATCGTTCAGATTGGCTTTTTTTTGTCCTACTAAAACCAAAGGATATTTACCTGCTTGATATTTATCGCCACGGAGACCAGTTCGTATTTTCAAAGCAAGATTTATTAAAACAAATTAAACACAATTGGCCTGAAATATTAAAACCATTTGAAGCTACAGGATTTGAAGGAGTTACAAAAACGTTTAACGATGAAGACATTTCTAGACTCAGAAAAGTAGGTATCAATGTTGTTAATGTAATTGATGATATTGCAATTTTTCCAATAGGAGGAGGTTTATCAACAGCTGGTACAAATATAAATCATACGATGGAAGTCAATCGCATGCTACTAATATTGGAGAATATTGAACAACAACTTCACGAAAAAAAATCCTTTGTTGAAAAAGAACTCAAAAAGTATAAAGTTAATAAAAAGGATGATATTGACTTTGAGTTATATGTTAATGACCAAGGCGGTTTTGCTATTAGAGAGAAGAAAACTAAAATAAATATTAACTTCATCATAAAATGTTAGTCTTACTTTTTATACATTTTGTTCTCTTTAAATTTGTCGACTATTCTCTAACATCCCCTGGCCGCCACCTAATGGCCTTTTCGTTTCTAATTTCATTGGCACAGTTTTAAGCACTCAATTTAAATAATATGCATGAAATCATTAATTAATCTTTATTTGGCATCACCATCAAACAATCCCAATGATTTCTATTTCTGACAGCTATATTAACTCTATAGTTTTTATCATAACATATATTCTCTAAAGGTGGCAAGAGCACCGGAATATTGTTTGTATGTATTTCAGGAAGTATTTCTATTATATGTTCTAGTATACGGGCGTGGGAGTTACTTAATAATAAATTTTGACTGGCTTCAGTTAATATCTTTTTTGCCCAATTACGTTTTAGAATGAATTTAATGAGTTTTGATATATCCTTTTTAATGGCTGCTTTGTTGGAGGATATGCTAAAGAATTTTCGCAAATAAGATGCTTCAAGCAAATATGCGTCAGAAAGAATATCTTCTATGCGTTCACTAATTGAAAATTCATCCAATCTTGGTAATACTCTGAAGCTACTAATTGAGTCTTTTACAGAAAACATATTGCAAATTCCTTCAATATTACACAACCTCGCATTAGCTTCACCTGACAATTTATAATTATTACGAATTCCATGTATTACACTCGAAAAATTTAGATAGTTGAAAGGCAACTCGGCACCTTTTTTTGTAGCTATTACTAAACAAAATAAATACCAACCTATGAAAGCTGCATTATAACTGTTGTTAGGTAGGCATTCGTAAATTGGCTGAAGATACTTTTGGACTGCCTTCCATATTTCATCATGTTTGTCGACAAAAGAAATTCGTTTCCGTACAGTTGGTGGTGCCAGATTCAAATGTCGTTTAAAACTCTTTGAAATTAAAGGTACGTATATTTTAAAAGCGCAATTTAAAATCATTTGTCTTAAGTTAATTTCTATTGCATTAAGTAAGAACTTTTCCGCAATTTTAAAAGCTTCTTCATCTTCCTTCGATTGGGGTGAAAATATTTTTCCAATTTGAGGATTAAAAAATGATTCATGTTGAATGTTGACAGCGCCATAAACCTCTCGCCATGCACCTTTATTATTTGGAAAAACATCTTTAGGCCAAGCCCCAAGTTTTGGAAAAATCCATATCGGAGTAAATAAAACTTTGCTATATTTAGTACTGTAATATGCTTCAACAAGAGCTTTGTTCTTCATGCGTTATACCTTTAGTCGCGTGATATATAGCTGAAATTGTAAATTAAATAATAATTTGAGACAAGTCACCTCTTTTTCTTTGATTTTCAATTTATCAAAAAAAACAAAAGTTTTTGTATAAGCTTGTTAATGATCTGCTTTTGAATAATTGCGAAAGACCTAAAAGTCAAGTTAAAATATCGATTTTGTTAAGCATCCAATTTCTTTGCAATATTAATTATTCTTACATCCAGAAATAATTTTTATTGTTTTCCTTGACATCTTCACGTTAATGTGGCTTCATTTGCTCATCTATCGAAAGCAAAAAAATGAAAATGGCAGTATTAAAACCAAGAATTCGTCAGCCTAATCATGGCTCGGATTGGTTGATGAAAAAAATTGATAATCTTCGAATAAAGATCAATGGAAGTATTGATCCATTGACTCGTCGCACTTATGCTCAGTTTATGACTCCCCGAAAAGTCGCGATATTGATGGCATCCTTATTTAAATTTTCTGGGACGAGTATTACTTTACTTGATCCAGGAGCTGGGATCGGGTGTCTATCGGCAGCTTTTGTCTCAGAAATATTAAAAAAAAATCATAAACCTTCTAAAATTACAATTGATGCATTTGAAATAGATCCATATCTTTCTAAATATCTAAAAATTACCTTTGCATCTTGCCGAAAAGTATGTCGAGAACAAGGCATTGATTTCACTGGCAATATTTTGACAGACGATTTCATAAAGGCTAGTGTAAATAATTACCATGCCGTGCTCCTTAAGAAAAAGTTTAGAACTTATAATTGTATTATAACAAATCCACCTTATCATAAGATAAATACTGATTCAGAAGCAAGGCGTCTATTGCGAGAAGTTGGGATTGAGACGACAAACATGTATACGGCATTTATAGCGTTAGCTGTGAATCAGCTATCCCCAGAAGGTGAACTGGTATCAATTAGCCCACGAAGTTTCTGTAATGGTCCATATTTCCTACCATTTCGTAAATACTTTTTTAATCATGTGTTTTTAAACGATATTCATCTTTTTGAATCTCGGAAAGAAGCATTCAGCGAAGATGATGTCCTTCAAGAAAATGTAATCATTCATGCTACTAAAAATCTGCGGCAACCTAAATATGTGAATATTAGTATGTCAAAAAAGCCTACTGATCCACTTATAACTAAAAAGGTTAAATATAATGAAGTGATTAAACCGCAAGATTCTGCTCTTATAATCCACATCGCCATCGACGAAAACTCTTCGGATATAGCAGCTAAAATGAACTTTTTGTCAGCTTCTTTATCTGATCTGGGAATAGATGTTTCTACAGGCCGAGTTGTTGATTTTCGAGCAAAAGAGTTTTTGAAAGATAATCCCGATCACACAACGGTTCCGCTTATATATCCTTTACACTTCTGTGAAGGACAAATAAAATGGCCAATAACTAATTCTAAAAAACCAAACGCGATTGTTTCAAATCAGAATAGCCGTGAATTACTTGTTCCAGCCGGAAATTACGTTTTAGTTAAACGGTTTTCTGCAAAGGAAGAAAAAAGAAGAATAGTTGCTGCTATTTATAATGCTTCAGATATCTTTAAAGGTGAAGTTGGTTTTGAGAATCATCTAAATTATTTTCACTTAAATGGAAAAGGACTTTCACTATCAGCTGCAAAAGGATTGTCTCTCTATTTGAATTCCAGTATGGTTGATATTTATTTTCGTCAATTTAGCGGGCATACTCAAGTTAATGCATCTGATCTTAAGAGATTAAAATATCCATCAATGGAAATGCTTATTGAATTAGGAAAATTCATTAAAGATGGTTTACCTGAACAAGCTGTTATTGACAAAATTCTAGAGCAGGTGGTATTTAATTAGTTCTATAAATTTGCGGAATACCATGTAACTCAAATTGTTTTACAATTACGGCTGTACCATCTCCATTATCAAGTTGCTCAAGGAAGTTTTCTATGGGGGAAAAAGCTGCTCTTTTAAAAAAAGCAGCACCGCGTTGTTCCAACGCTCGCATTTTAATACCAGTAAAATTTTGTGCCATTTTATACATATCTGTAAACCATAATCCCTTTGCTTCAAAACCCATAGTTGGTGGTTTCCAAAGTTCCAAAACTTGGGCATGTATAATATATGCGGGGATATGCAGATGATTTACATGATGTAGGATTGAATCACAATCTGATACATCTAATTGAAACTGGCTCATTTCTTTAATAGAACTTCGTCCTGTTTTATTTTCTATACCAAAAATTGTTTTACCTGTATTTTTGTCTTTGACTAGAAAATCTAAAGGGCCTTCCCCAGATACGTCCTCAGCCCGTCTAGGCCGTAATGAAGCTTTATCGTTTTGTATGATTTCGTATTTGGGAAATTTAGGCTTTACGGTCTGTTCCCAATAATCGAGGATCGATTGTTCTGCAACGTGATTACGCCCGATTGATTTCGCCACTCTATCACAAATATCACATAAAAACCACGTCTGAAGTTGAACAGATGTGAGTTTATTGCAAAGCAAACAATATCCTTCCATCTTTTCACCTGTTGACAAAGGCGCATTGCCAGAAAAGGCTTCATTTTTCCAAGATTCAGTACATCGCTTACAAAGAAAAAATAATCTGAGTCTTACATCTTTACGTGGTTTGAGATGTCGAACACAAGTCGGATAAACAAAGGTAGAGCTTTTTTTTGCCATAAGGTACTATTCCAGCATTAATATTGGTTGAAATTGTGTTATTTCTACAGTCCTCAAAAATTAAAAGTTTTAAAGTTTAGCTGAAATATTATATTCTAAAAAACATTTGCACACAACATTTAATAATAGGTAGAATATAGTATTAATTGCAAATGTTTAATGATAAAAGAGTTACAAAAAAATATTACACGCCAATTGACACACAAATTATTTTATTAATATCTCGTACTTAAATTAATAATTCTAAGTAAAGCGCAAGAGAGGGCCAACAATTCCAAAACACCTTCCTTTGATGTGAAAATCTTGGTCTGGTGATGAAATCCATTTCTAATCCATAGCATATATCCACTGAGTAATAAATGAGCTCCTTCATTTGATTCTTTAGCAATTGGCCATGGAGGAATAAGACAACCACTATTTTTATTATATGCTAATTTAGCTAATTCTATTCCCGCGCTATTAGCAGCTGATGAAACACCTAGTGATTCAAGTTTATTTCTTAATCTGGATTCCACAAGACCAGAGATGGCCTTTATTGCAAGTTCGTATTGTTGATTAGAAATTGCTCCCGTTATTAACATTTTAGATTCATCATCAATAAAATCAGAATTTGTAAAACGCGCAATAACATCATCATAAACATCTTTTCCGGGTGGATAATATTTTTCAAATTTAACTATTTCAAAAACAGCTTTCTTGAAATAATTAAAATCGTTTTCAAAACAATTTAAGCTATCCAATATGATCTTTTTTTCATTTTCATCATTGTCCCCAAACTTACTTTTAGCTATTACCTTCATCCCTAATGTAGCAAAATCCACAAGTGCATTACCCCCGATGTTTTTATTGCAGAATCTTATATGATAAGTTCGAATGATATTAGGTGAATTCTCGATACCATCATAAATCTTATTTATATCAAAATTATGAATGTCGCCAAATTTTTCTGGTCTTATTGATTTTAACTCAAAACCAAACGCCCGAACTTTAAACCTTAACTCTACCAATTCTACTATTTGCTTTAGGTTGGTGACCGTTAAAGGTACATATTCAAATTCTTCTGAGCATTTCAACCCAACTGGATTTTTAAACATAAAGTTCCTCTGTATACTTTGTAACCGAAAAAAGATATATTACACGGCATTTTTTTTAAATACAAGAAAAAGATGCTGAAGGCAAGGTGATTAAAAGCTATTATTATTTTGTATGTTCAGGACTATATTGGCATAAAATCAGGTATTGGAGCAGAGTGCTTTTGAAATTTTGCCAAAAAACAATGCGGTTTCTGACCAATATTTCTAAAAATGCCAATACCTTGCCATTATGATACAATCAATATTACAACCAGCAGGTGCACATTGTCCCAATTGACAAGGTTTGGCTTTCCATCACTTTCCTTAGTGATGATAAAGGATTAAAGTAAATTTTATTTTCCCGCATACTCTTCAGAATGCTCTTTGTGGTTTTTTTCAATTTGCAATATACTGTTTTGCTAAATCAGTGCTTTTAATAATTAATACGTTTTCTGCATTACTTTCTTCAGCAGATTTGGTGAAATTAAAAGAACCTGTAATTACGATATCAAAATCTATAATCATAATTTTATTATGCGCAATTTTATGCTTTGAACCGACATATACTTTAATGCCAGCGTGAGCAACAAAATCTGCAGAAGAAAATCTTTCAGTTCTTTGGCTTTTGTCAAGGACTACCTGGACTTGTACTCCTCTTTTATGTGCATCTACAATAGCCTTTGCGATAGGATCCGAAGTAAAAGAATATGCCTGCACTAGAACCATCTTTTTTGCATTGTTAATCGCTTTTACAATTGCATCTGTACAGCCGCCATTAGGTGAAAAGAAAAATTGAATTTGTGAAGTAGGAACGGCAATATTTTTTGCCGCATAAATAGGTTGTAAATTGACAAAAAAGAATAAACATAAAAATAGTATAGATTTTTTAAACATGGGATCCTTCCTTCCTAAAAGCGTCTCATGTTTTTTTTTATATCCTGTCAGGACCCTATGCCTTATTTTCTCTTTGCTCTAAACGACAACACTGCTGCGTCAAACCACTCAAAATTCGTTCGTTAGTCTTTTGCCTGTGCCACAAGAGCGGCAAACAAAGCATCCTCATGGTCATAGCGAAAGATATAAACGTGTTCGTCTTTGCGCAACATAAGTTGTTTGACGGTTTCATTAAGCTGCCTCGTTGCAAAAACACATACAAATGTTCATACTAAATTCTTCTAAAACTTCCAATAACCAATCCTATAATACGAACATCCTTGTCACCCGGTCTGTGAACCATTTCTTT
The DNA here is from genome assembly GCA_001804565.1 of Ignavibacteria bacterium GWF2_33_9. Classification (GTDB taxonomy): domain Bacteria; phylum Bacteroidota; class Ignavibacteria; order Kapaibacteriales; family UBA2268; genus GWF2-33-9. The sequence goes on from MHAC01000009.1 coordinate 9,163, forward strand.
GTATTTAGGGTTAGCAGGTTTTAATATTATTTTGCCAGGCTTTATAAATACCCTTTTTATCGTCGCCTCATCATCGATAAGCACAATACCAATCTGTCCATTTCCAATTGTATTTTGTGGTTTGACAATAACGTAATCATCATTGATTATTCCATCTTCAACCATACTGTCACCGGCAACTTGTAGAATAAAGGCATCCTTAGGTGTTTTTTTTATGATGTTGCCAACATCGATATACTCAGTGATATTTTCTTGTGCTAATATTGGCCAACCAGCTGCAACCCTACCAACAACAGACAGACCCTGGGAGATTTCTTTAGTTGCCAGATATTCTTTCGTGAGCCTTAGACCTCTATGAGGACTGTATACTTCCAGATATCCTTTTTTCTTCAGGCTGGTTACATATTGACAAATTGAATTCTGGGTCAAACCAAAGTGATCAGCCATTTCATTTTGACTTGGGCATGTATTTTTAGCTATATTACGTTCAATATAATTAAGTATTTTATTTTGATTTTTTGTTAGAGGTTTCATAGTATATTTACAATATATTGTGATTCCAACATAGTCAATGATAATTCGTTTTGTCTAGCCCAAAAGGATTAACAAATAAATTTTGTAAAAATATTTTCGGTTGTATCTTACGCAAAAACGAGGTCTTATAAAAATCTTTAATATTTTTTTATTCGCGCCTATTGCATATAAAAAACGACACTATATATTTTCCTTATATTTGAGGCTGAACGACATCGGCCAGAACCATCCTCGATGGCATAAAATCTATGTTGATTTATCAGTATATGCCGTATTAATTACTACAAGGAAGGCGTCAAATGGAAAATAATGAAACTAAACCTGAACTTGAGAAATTATTACAAGAAATGCTTAAACAGCTTGAATTGGCTCCTCCTGAAAAAGGTGAACAAATACTTCTTGACATCTTTGACAATTTAGTCAACGAAATCAATGGCAATCCAGATTTGATAAAGGATCGGCCTCCGCTACCAGACAAGATCAATCGGTTTGCTCTACGAATGGCACTCATTATATATGCTCAAGCATATTATAAAATAATGGAAGTTGTGAGCAGCGCACCAGTCGGGTACGCAGATTTTGTTCTTAATAACTTTTATCTGCAAGTTGTAAAAAAAATACGATACATACTTAGCACGGATGAGTTTAAAGATTTTACAGGTGATTTTAATCCACCGGACCATGTATTACCTTCTTCGGAGCTTGGCATAATAGGATGGGAAGACGGGGTTTCGCAAGAAGTGGAAGGTTTTGTGGCATCGGTACAAACATTCTTTAATGAAATGGATTTTTATGGTAAAGAGCCTCCCGAAGTCTCTATTATTCGCAAATGGCTTCTAAAGATGATGGAACCTATCTTTAAACACATCGAAGAATACCGTCAAAAAACAAATCAGTATTTTAATAGTTTATTAAAAAAGGTTGAGAAAGATAAAGCCAAAATTGAGAAAAAAACTTCTGAATCAGCACATAATCCGCAAAAGCTACCATGTAGTCAGGCTGAATATAAGCATTTTACCACGATTCATACACGATTAAAAGATTTAATGAAATTACTTCGTGCTACTGAAAGAGATTACGAAAAGATTCAATTTATGCAAGTCGAATTAGATGAAGATATAACTGCTTTTTGGCCCATAATGGAAAACATCGGTCAAAATGTTCAAATTGTTCTTTCGGGCAAATTGGAAATATTACAAAATATTATCAACGATATAGAAATTGAAAATCCATACACAGTGATGGAACCGCCCTTTACGATTGACGGTAAAGATTTTGATGAAATTCAGGCTGTTGAAATGGCTGAGAAGTATTTTGAAGAAAAGATGCAACCCCGATATGAATTAATAGCTGCTTTAGATAGAATTCTGGTTCGTCTTAATAAAAGCTTTATCACAGCCTCTAATTCAGAAATTAATTCAGCTGTAACTAAAAAAAATATTACACCATCAGAAACGCAAGATCAATCGATTTGTCTGAAAGACTTTATAAAACGGTATTGTGATTTAAGTGAGAAACCCGATATAGATAGCAAGTGTGAAATGTTGATGAGGGAACATCGGCGAAAGGCTATCGCTTTACCATTGGTACCAATGCAATATCGAAGAGGTCAGAGAAAGTTATATTACACAGACAAATTGCACAACTCATGGCCAATGTATCGAAAAACTCTGACTAGTCTACCACCTCTGAAAAAAAGTGGCAACAAGTAACGAAAAGTGCCGACAAGTGCGAATGCCATTTTGATAATTGTTTGACAAAATAATATTCTCGTGACGTGGAAAATGATAATTCAAATTTACTGCGTCACACAAAATTGCTTACAGAACAGGCCAGCATAGTTGCTCGCCTCGGTGAAATTACATCCCTTCTGACTTCTGAAGATTTATCCTTAACACATACTAAATCCATTCCTAAACAATCCTTCCCAAAAGATTTTGACCGTAAAGCTTATGCAATTGGTCTAATTTGGCGGAACCCTGCAATATCAACACGCGAGTTGGCTCGCAAAGTTGGTGTCAATCACAGCACATTATTTTTACCTAGTTGGTCTGATGTC